>CAUVQK010000040.1:0-7376 GCA_963553705.1 uncultured Streptococcus sp. | reverse complement strand
AAGTATTCTTACTGCCAAAAACAAATACATCACCTGCGTCCTGTAACATTAAGCCAGAGATAATTTTTATGAAAGTTGATTTACCCGCACCATTGGTGCCCACTATAGAAACAATCTCTCCTGAATGCGATCCAAAGCTAGGAATGTCCAATACAACTTTACCACGAAAATTTTACTTTAGATTGCGTACAATAATTTCATTCATACTCGCATTAACCTATTTCGATTACTAATACTTTGAACTGCCAAAAATTTAAAAACAAGGATTTTTAAATTACTTTCACTAAGACGTTCCTACGTTTTCACCAGCAAAGCTACACACTCAGCGGTTCAGACTTTCCGTATCATTTCGTCGGTTTCCCTCCTCATTCTACGAGTCCTATCCCTTGGGCAGAGCATCTACTTCTACTTCGCTGATGCCTCAGATCGTACAAGCAGTGATACCGCCTCAACGTGATGCGTTTGCGGAAATAAATCCACCGGCTGTACTTTCTTCAACTCATATCCTAATTCTTGATAGAGTTTGATATCACGCGCCATGGTTGCGACATTGCAGGAGATATAAGTGATTTTCTTGGGCCCCATGCTGACGCTGGCTTTGATGAAGCTCTCGGTCAGGCCTTTTCTTGGTGGATCGACTAGGATAACATCCGCTTGGATGCCCTCTTTAAGCCAGTTTTGAATGGCTTCTTCAGCAGGAGCGCAGACATAGCTGGCATTGGTAATGCCATTGATTGCCGCATTCTTTCGGCTATTTTCGACAGCTTCTGGGATCACTTCGACACCATAGACCTGCTTGACCTGCTTGGCAACTGATAGACCGATAGTCCCGATGCCAGAGTAGGCGTCAAGCACCACATCGTCAGAGGTCAGCTCGGAAAAGTCAATGGCTGTCTGATAGAGCTTTTCTGCCATTTCGGTATTGACTTGGTAAAAGGCCGGCGCAGCAATCTGGAAGTCATTTCCCAGCATCTGATCGGTGATATAGTCTTGGCCATAAAGCGTTCGCCAGTCTTTTCCGAAAATCGCATTGCCCGGCTGGTCGTTGATATTCTGCATGATGGACTTGATAGCTGGGAAAGCCTCTGTCAAGCGGTCAATCAGCTGCTCCACTCGGAAAATTTTAGGTCGGGTTGTGACCAGAATTACCATGATTTCCCCTGAATAATGCCCACGGCGAACAACTAGATTGCGAATGAGTCCAGTCTTTCCCTGCTCATCGTAAGGCTTGAGGTCAAAACGACGCAGCAAATCACGTGTAAAGAGGATAACTTGGTCAATGACCGAATCCTGAATATAGAAATCTTCAATCGGCAGGAGGTCATGGGAATTTTTACGGAAAAATCCTGTTTCCAGCTGGTCATTGACACGGCGGACAGGCACTTGAGCCTTATTGCGGTAACCCAGCGGCTGCTCCATACCAAGTGTCTCCGGCACTTCTACATCGGACACACCAGCAATCTTATAGAGACTGTCCTTGACCTGCTTGCGTTTGAAGTCCAGCTGAGCTGGATAGTTCAGATGCCCCAAGTCAGCAATCCCCGTACGAAGATAGGCCATATCAAGATTTTCATTGCGCTGGTCTGAAGTACGGAGAAATTCCTCCACCTTGCCAAAGCCGATTTTTTTGTTGACTTTGAGCACACGCATGCGGATGAGTTCACCCGGCAGGGCATTTTCCACAAAGAAAACCAAGCCTTCTGCCTTGGCAATTCCAGCTCCCTCATGGCTCAGATCCACGATTTCAACTTGAATCATATCATTCTTTTTTAACATATTTTTCTCTTTCTGCTTTATCGCTCTGCCATTTCCCAAAAGAAAAGGCAGGACATCGTCCTACCTTTCATTATATCATATATCTTATCTGAGACCCATTTGCTGCAGTCTTTCTTTATAGGCTTCAAAGTCAATCAAGAGTCCTTGGCCACCGTACATGTCATAGGTATCCACCCAGTCGCCGTTTTCCGGAATCGTCAGGCGCTCAACCCCATTACGGGAATCTCCTGCCATAGAGAGACCATTGGTTAAAAGGAAGCTGTAAGGCACATTGGTCGAAGTCAAGGCAAAGACCTTACCAAGAGCTTCTGATCCGGTAAAGAGCTTAGTCGGATCCTTGACTTGCTGGAAGACTGCTGTCAAGACTTCCTGCTGGCGGCGGGTCCGGCCAAAGTCGCCCTCGTCATCCTTACGGAAGCGAGCATAGTTGAGCAAGGTCCGACCGTCCATCTGCTGCTGACCGACCTTGATTGTTTGATTAGGCACCACACCGTCTTTCATATTCAGGTCATCTGGCACTTCAACTTCTGTCACTTTCTCCCCATCAATCGTTGAGAACTGGGCATTCATGCTGACGCCATTTGGGAAAAGGGTATCAATAGCTGTCGCAAAGGTCTGGAAATCCACCAGTGCATAATATTTGATGTCCAAATCGAAATTATCTTTGAGCATCTGGCGGACATAGTCTGCACCACGGTTGTGGTTTTGCTCCCCAATTGTATAGGCAGAATTGAGCTTTTGGTCATAGTAATCTGCCTGCGACGGATCGGTGTACTCGTTACTGACACCATCGATGTGAATGAGGGTATCACGCATAAAGCTGACTAGTTTAACCTTGTGATCCTTATTGCCTACATTCAAAACCATGATAGAGTCGGTCCGTGTCTCAGTTGAGTCGTCACCAACCCGGCCATCTGTTCCGAGAATGAGGATATTCACTCCGTCCTTAGTATCCTTGCCGTCAAAGAATTCTGTTTCTGCTGGTTTAGAATTGCCAGTGTGAGCTGTCGTCAATCCTTTGATAAACATGAAAATCATGCCCCCCAAGACCATCAGCAGGAAAATCCCTGCCCAAAGCAAAATTCGTTTCAAGCGGATTTTTTTGCGAGGTTTCTGGGGCTTGTCTTGACCCAGACCAGCTTTTGCCAGAGTTTCTGAGGGTTTCTTTTGCTTTCTACTGCGAGAAGCACGCTCAGGATACTTGGGCAAGAGGCCAGATGAATCCATTTCCACTGGCTCTTGCTCATAGGCGTCACTAACTGTATTCGGCTGCTCTTCATGGTCTGGAGCACTGGCTGAACTGCCAATCCCCTTGGACTTCTGCCGCAGATAGTCAAATTCTTTCTTTTCTTTATCGTTTAGATAGTAATAATTCTTATAGAGATAATCTAAGCGGAGCTGTTCATGATGGCTAAGATTTTCTGGTTTCTTCATCTCTTCTCCAATCTACTGCTACTTGTCCTGAATCAGAAACACACTGTAGCTACCAAAAATTTTATAAGTAATTCCAAGACTTGTCAACTCTTGATAGGCAAAATCCGCCAATTTTTTCTGCTCGTTGTCAATGTCAATAATGAAGAAATACTCTCCCAGAGCCGTTTTTAGGGGTCGGCTCTCAATCTTGGTCAAGTCAATCCCACGCCAAGCAAAGGTCGACAAAGCCTTATAGAGAGCACCTGGCAAATTGTCCGGCAAGGTCAAAGCCAATGTCTGCTTGTCTCCCGTCTTGGTCAGTCGAAGCTCAGGAACCTCATGGCCCAAAATCCAGAAGCGGGTATAATTTTCTTCCATTTCTTGAATGTCGCTGGCCGCTACTTTGAGCCCGTACTCTGCTGCAGCCGTGCGCGGGGCTATAGCCGCAAAATTCTTTTCAGGATGCTCTGCCACAAAACGAGCTGCATAGGCCGTACTAGCCGTGACCTCAATGGCAGCCTGCGGATAATGCTGGCGGATGTATTTCTTTCCTTGGGCAATAGCCTGCGGGTGAGAAAATATCTTCTCGATTGGCTTTTCCAAATCAGTCACTAAAAGCTGCTGCTTGATGGGCTGGACGATTTCAGCCACCGCCTGAATGTCTGCTTGATGAAAGAGATAGTCCAGCGTCTCATGGACACTGCCCTCGATGGAATTTTCCACCGGAACAACCGAGTAATCCACTTCCCTAGCCTCATAAGCCTTCATGACCTCGGTAATATTCTGATAAGGCACCAAGTCCTCGTTGGGAAAGGCAGCTTGGGCTACATGGTGAGAAAAGGAGCCTCTAGGACCTAAAAATGCTATTTTCATTGAATTTCCTCAATAATTTCCTGCGGGCTTTTGAGCCTCGTATCGACAATCTGGGTTGCCACTTCCTCATACCAGGCCTGACGCTGCTCAAAAATCTGCTGCAAGTCTGATTTGCTCTGGTTTAAGAACAAAGGCCGCTCTTGCTCAGCATCCTGCTGAATTCTCTGATAGAGCGTTTCAAAATCTGCTTTCAGGTAGATATTATCAGCATTCTGAGCCAGTAATTTGCGGTTTTCAGGGCTGACGACTACACCGCCGCCGGTTGAGACGACCAAGTTCGTATCGATCAACTCAGCCAAGAGCTGGGCTTCAGCAGCCCGAAAGGCCGCTTCACCATGCTGATCAAAATAGTCCTTGATAGACATGCCCAGCCTCTGACAGAGCAGTTCATCCATATCGACAAAATCTTGGGCTAAGCCTCTGGCTACTGTGGATTTTCCGGCTCCCATAAATCCCAGCAATATCTTAGCCATGCATCAAGCCCTCCAAGTCGCTGAAGAAACTTGGATAGCTGGTCTTAATAGCTTCAGACCGCTCAAGTTCTACCTGACCGCTTTGAGCCAACAAAGCAGCAATTGCCGTCATCATCCCGATGCGATGGTCACCAAAGGTGTTGACCTGGGCACCGTGAAGAGGTGTTTTCCCTTCAATAATCATGCCGTCTTCCGTCGGGGTAATAGCTGCGCCCATGCTATTGAGAGCGTCTGCTACTACCTGGATACGGTCGGTTTCCTTGACCTTGAGCTCCTCTGCATCACGAATGACAGTCCGTCCCTGAGCCTGAGTCGCCAGAAGCGCAATAATCGGCAACTCATCAATCAAGCGTGGTATAATCTCGCCGCCAATCTCCGTTCCCTTAAGATCAGACGTCTCAACGGTGATAGTTGCAGACTTGGCTACTGGATCGACATCTGACAGCGTCATCCGTCCGCCCATAGCCTCTATCACTTCTAGAATACCTGTACGAGTTTCATTGATGCCAACATTCTCTAAAACAATCTTAGAGTCCGGAACAATCAATCCAGCAACCAGCCAGAAAGCCGCGCTGGAAATGTCTCCTGGAACCGTCACTTCCTGAGCAGTGAATTCCTGACCGCCCTGAATGCGAATTTCCTTGCCCTCAACCTCAATTTGCCCGCCAAACTGGGCAATCATATCTTCTGTATGATTGCGGGTGATTTCCTTTTCAATAATAACCGACTCTCCCTGAGCCTGCAGGGCAGCAAAAATCAAGGCCGACTTAACCTGAGCAGAAGCCACTGGCAACTGGTAATTGATAGGCTGCAGTTCCCTGCCGCCCTTCATCTTGAGCGGTGGTAAATCACGCTCGGTCCGACCAGCAATCTCTACTCCCATCTGCCGCAGAGGAATGGTCACCCGATCCATAGGACGCTTGGATAGGCTGTCGTCACCAAACATCTCCGCTTCGAAATCCTGACCGGCCAAAACACCAGAAATCAAACGGATAGACGTCCCAGAATTGCCCATATCCAGCCTATTTTTCGGTGCTTGTAGACCTTCAAATCCAACGCCATGAATCTTGACTAGATTTCCATCTTCTTCAATCTGCACGCCTAAGTCACGAAAAACCTGCATAGTGGACAGCACGTCTTCTCCTCGCAGAATGTCACGAACAGTAGTAACTCCCTTGGCCAAACTGCCAAAAATAATGGAACGGTGGCTGATAGATTTATCTCCAGGTACGCGGATACGGCCCTTCAGGCCTTTTACATTGGTTGATAATTTCATAGATGACCTCGTACTTTCCTTTGTTGCTTCTTATTTTATCATAAAAAGACCAGAAATTCTTAAAATTTCTGGAATCCTAGCTGAAGCAAAAAGAATCCGGGTATTCAGCCCAGATTCTCCTTTTTTATTAGCTTACTTAAGCAAATCCTGCACCGGATCAAAGATAATACGCTCAATGTCCGCCAGATAGATGGACAGTTGCTGCTGCTTATTGAAGAATTCAGAAAGAACAGCATTGCCCTGAATCTTCTCACCAAAGGAAGTCATCTTGTCCTGTACCTCCTGAGTCGGTACCTGACCAGTCTGAGCCAGCTGTTGCAACTCCTGCTGGAAAGCCAGATAGTCCGCAAAAATGGCCTTCGCTTCGCTATCTGCATCCACTGCTTTCTTACTTTCTGCGACTGCCTTGTACTCAGGCAAATCACGCAGATTTCTGCTCAGTTCATTGGCTAAATCATAAATATTTGACATAGAGTTCTCCAATCTATATTAGTCTACGGACACTAGGTAATCCGTATGTTCTCTTACTATTTTAGCAGATTTTTCCAAATCTTGGTGATTTTTAAAGGTGATTTGCAGAATACCGTTGATATCTTCACGGTTTTCCTCGTTAATACGAATATTAACGACAGAAATTCCGCGCAGAAGCTCCAAAATGCCCAAAATCGCATCTTCTTCGTCGGGCACTTCAATAAAGAGGTCATAAAAGCTATCCACACCAGCTCGTTTATGAATTTCCATCTGCTTGCGACTCTGCCGTCCTCGGTCGAAAAATTCCCAGATAGCTGTCTCGTCCTTGGTCTTAATCGCTGCGGCCACCTTGTCTAACTGGTTTTTAAAATCTTCCAGCCGCTCCAAAATGGCTTCGGGATTTGTCAAGAGAATAGAGGTCCACATACCCGGCTCACTCTCCGCAATCCTCGTCATATCGCGAAAACCACCAGCTGCAAAAGACTGGGTCAGCTCATGCTCTTGGCTATAAGCTGCCGCTTGCTCCATAAGGCTGGAGGCTAAGATATGCGGAAAATGGCTGATTTGGCTGGTCACTCGGTCGTGCTCGGCTGCGTCCACCTGGATAAAGCGGGCATGAAGACCACTCAGTAAGTCTTTCATTTCCTCAAGCGTACCAGGCTTGGTCAGGCTAGAGGGGGTGAAGATATAATAGGCATTTTCAAAGAGAGTAACATGGGCGGCCTTGGCTCCGCTCTTGTGACTTCCGGCCATGGGATGAGCGCCAACAAAGCGGACAGGCTTATTCTGCAGATACTTTTCTGCTGCTGCCACAATCTCTGCCTTGGTCGATCCAGCATCAGAGATGATAAGATTCTCCTTCAGGTCCAGCTCCGCTAGTTCCTTGATAAATGCTATGGTCTGCTTGATAGGCACGGCCAGAATAATCACATCAGCCAATGGAGCAAAGGCGGCAAAATCATCCGTTGCCCGGTCTACCATTCCACCTTCCAAGGCAACTTGTCTTGATTCTTCACTTCGATTGTAGCCAAGAATCTCTATCTCAGGATGAGCTCGCCTGATGCCCAGAGCCAAGGAAGCTCCAATCAGTCCCA
>CAUVQK010000039.1:0-7553 GCA_963553705.1 uncultured Streptococcus sp. | reverse complement strand
TTACATAGCATTGACTGCCAAGACAGCTAAGACAGCGCCGATAGTCGGTCCTACAATTGGCACCCAAGCATAAGCCCAGTTTGCATCTCCTTTATTTGGAACTGGCAGGAGGGCATAAGCAAGGCGCGGACCGAAGTCCCGGGCTGGGTTGAGGGCAAAACCTGTCGTCGAACCCAAAGACAAGCCGACCGCCATAATGAGGAAGCCAACTAAGAGTGGAGTGAGTCCAGGCGTGATTTCGCCGTGCGTTATCATCAAAAGTGCAAAGATGAAGAAGAAAGTCGCAACGATTTCGCTGAGCAGATTAAATGCTGGATTTTGGATGGCTGGTCCAGTAGCAAATACGCCAACTGAGTTGCCTTCTTCTGCCTTGGTTTCTTTGAAATGGGGATAATAGAAGAGCACTACAATAGCCGCTCCGACAAAAGCCCCTAGAATCTGAGCGATGATATAGCCCACCACTTGCTCCCAGGGGAAGATGCCACCCACCGCAAAAGCAATGGTGACAGCTGGGTTGAGGTGACCGCCAGTATTGTAAAATCCTGCCGTATAGACACCCAAGGTTACTGCCAAGCCCCAGCCAAATACAACGGTAAACCAATTGGGAGCGAAACCTTTTGCAAGACTCTTATTAAGACTAATAGACGCTCCGATTCCATTCCCAAAAACCATCAGAACCATGGTGCCTAAAAATTCACCTAGATATTTTTCCATACTCCATACTCCTTCATTTCGAAATACTTTATACTCTCTCCTCTATATTGCTTCCACAGCGCAACATAGATTCTAAGAAAGCATAAGAGAAATATGCTCGTAAAATAGGAGAAAATCCCTAGCTCCAAAGCATGGATTACAAGTGGTATTCTCTCCTCTGATATTATTTAATTAGCTAGCTTGCTTCTCTACAGTCCCACAGCATACTCAGCAATGGACTGGTCTTCTTCAGAACTTCCTCCGCTGACGCCGATACCGCCAATCATCTCTGACTGGCAATAAACAGGAATGCCGCCTGCTAAACTAACGACCTTATTGTCAGTCATCGTTTCCAGCTGGTAGAGCCACTGGCCAGGCTGAGTTAAGGGTGCTAGATCCTTGGACTGCATCCTCATGCCAACAGCTGTGTAAGCTTTCTTATAAGCCATATCGTTACTCACTAACAAGGCATTTTCCATACGATAGGTCATCACGACTTGTGCTGCTGGATCAACCACCGTTATCACGACAGCTAGTCCTAGCTCTTCAGCCTTGCGTCTGGCCCTTGTTACCAATTCCCAGGCATCCTGATAGATATTTGTGAAAAGAACAGGCTCTTTATCCAGTAATGTTTGGCATCTGGCAAGGACTTTTTGGATGATGATGTCCTGCAATTCTGAGTTTCCTTCCCAACCTAATAGTTCTGGACTGCTGAGCTCGTCTTTCTCTCTATCTCTAGCCATCCATTTCACCTCTTTTCAGTAGTTGATACGGACATCTTTTTGAATCGATCGGAACAAGTCAAAAAGATGCTTCTAACAGGTCAGATTTTTTAAACGGGACTCCCTTGACCAAACGCGCTGCATTTGAGCCAAACAGGCGCAAGACGTGGTCAGGTATAGCGGAATAATCTTTGATACGATAGATAAATTTTTCAAGCGGCAAGTTACGATAATGGAGGACTGCATCTCGCCCGTCACAGGCAATCCCTACTAAAAGCTGGGATTGAGTTGCAGCCACATGCGCTAGTGATACAGGATCGCTAAGTTCATCTGGGCTGACTAGACTAAATGGGATACCTTCCTCTTCGATACCGTAGCCGATTTGTGCTACCTTATCCGCAGGAGCATTGTCCGTAGCTATCAGCCTAATGGTGGGCTTTCTAGTATAAGCTAATTCCATAGTCGGCCCCCCATTTCTCTCTGACATAGGTCAAAATCAGTCCGGTTGCTACTGCATTTCGAGGTCCCACCAAGCCACGCACATTACCTCGACCAGCTACAATGGCATGCTGAGAGAGGGCTTCGGTCACTAGCTGAGGTATTTCAAAGTCCAAAGCTGAGCCACCTACGATGACAACGAAAGGAATGTCTCGAATATTCTGAGTAGGACTGACACGCTTGAGAGCCCGAACTGCATTGGTAACAAAGACCCTTTCCTTGGCAGACTGCCGAACAAGTTTGATTTTCTCGATAGAGTAGTCTCCATCATCAATAGGAACAAATTCATCATTTTCCTTTACGATGACAACTCTGGCAAATAAATCTCCAGACAGCGGCTTGTCAAAAAATTGAACAGTCCCGTCTTCATGCCGAATATGGAAAAGACTTTCTACCTTGGCCAGAGGATATCGTTTGATGTCCTCTGCAAGATGATGATTTTCCAGTCCCAACTCCGAATTGATCAGCATGGTTACCATATCACCGGCACCGGCTAGATGGACAGCCAAGATTTGACCCCTGCTATCGATAATGGAAGCATCTGTCGAGCCTGCTCCTAAGTCCAAAATAGCCAAGGGGCGATCCGTCCCTGGTGTAGTCAGAGCCCCGAGGATAGCTGATTCAGCTTCTGCTCCACCGATTTCTACGGTAATACCCAGCTCTCGTTCGACTTCTTGGGCAATGATGGACATTTGCAGCTTGTCAGAATTTACCATAGAGGCAATACCGACAGCCTGCTCCATAGAAAATTCTCCAGCCACACCACCGCGCACAGAAATCGGAGCAAAAGTATTGACGGCCAGTAAGTCACGGATATAAATGTCGGAAGGCTCTTTCTCGGTCAAGTCAGCCATGGTTTGGCGCACCTTCTCCAGCATGCCTCCAACATTGGTTCCCGCTTCTCCGACAACATTGCTAATCTCACCAGCATAGACGATTTTCTCCATAATCTCATCGGCACCCTTGGAAATATCCACCTTTAAGGTATGCTCCTTACCGATAATTTGGATACTGCCTGCTGGAATCGTCCTAGCCTGAACATCACCTGCTGGTGTCTTAATTACGACAGCCGAGCGGTTGCCAATGAGGGCACGGGCAATGGGAACGATGCTTTTCGTCTCTTCTGCGCTCAAGCCGAAGACCGTCGCAATGCCATAGGGATTGGATAATTGGGAAATCACCTTCCCCTGCTCTACCACTTCAACAGCAGCTTGCATGCCCAAAGGAACCTTGTCAATAAAGAGAATCTCATCAACGATTGGAATCTTCTGGCTAATGCGGTTGTTGACCAGAACCCCATCATCCGCCTGCAGAATAGCAGCGGTAATCTGATAGCCCTTGGCTAGATAGGCATTGATCAGCTGAGCAACCAAGTCAAAATCAATAATCTTCGGCACTACCACGATGTATTTCCCATCAATTGGATGATGAACCAAGTCGAGAATATCTACCGTGAGTCCAATCCCCAGACCCAGACCGCCTGGAGTACGGGGATTATGGCCAATCATGGTAGACTCAGTAATGACTGTCTCTGTGATGGTTTCCATGGCAACATCGCCGATAACAGGCGTCGCTTCATTGATCCGAATCAAATCAATTTGTCCCAACTCAAGCGGTGTTTGCTCCATCAATTTCCTCAGAGATTGATAAATCCCGTGGACATTTTCCTTGGTCCCCTTGATACCTGTTGTATCCGCAATGGCTGAGGCAAGAAAGTGAATGCTTCCATCATCTTGCACTTCAGCTAAGGCGGACTCGGTCGAAGAATTTCCTATGTCTACTCCAATGATTCGTTTCACATTTTCACCTCCACCAAGATTAGGCTATTTTGAATAGTATTTATAAAAGTAGTGATAATAATCTTCTTCCAACCCAAAATAGCCTTGGTAAAACCGAATTAGTTGTCGCCTTTCAACTTCTTGCGGCGCTCATAATTTTCAGCAGCTTCTCTGACAAAGCCCGCACAAATAACAGCTCCATATTGGTTTTCCAATTCATTGGCAATATCCAATAATTCCTGTTTGGAAGACCGGTAAGGGCGCAGGGCATTGTAGATTTCCAGCACACGCGCATCCGGAACCTTGGTCAGTTCCGCAGCCCGAGAAAAGTTATACTGGATTGCTTCGCGGCCGGCATTCTTAGCAATTTCGCCTTGCTTGATCAAAATCTCTGGCTTAATCCGCAAATCCTCTGCAGTTACATAGCCAGACAAGATATTTTCCAGTGTAATATCTTCGAATTTCTTATCCTGACCAACCTTTATCCAGTCTGGGTGTTTTTTAGAAATAGGATAATCAGCCGCTGTCGCTTCATCAGAACTGACAGGACGATTGGCTGCTCCTTGACTAGCTGAGCCGCTATCGCTTAGCTCGGCTAATATTTGTTTTACTAATGTTTCTACTGATTCACTCATTCTGATTTCTCCTTGTAGACATCATATGCATTAAATCACCTGACATTCATCAGCTGGTTTTCCTCTTTTAACCAGTTTCGTTTCCTTGATATGCAGCAAGGCTGAGTAAGCCTGGTACTTAGGACGAGCCATTTGGTCATTAAGGGTTGGCACCGGATTTGGTGTTTCACCCTTAGCATATTTAGCAGCATTTTTACCAATCAAACGATAGGTTTCAGGAGTTAACAAAGGTGCCTGCGGGAAGAGTTCCAGATTACTGAGCGGTGGCAAATCACGTTGGTGAATAACCGTTGTTCCCTTAGACTGAACACCGATAGAAATGCCAGAACCAGACAAGTGGTCTCCTTCTACCGCTACAAAGGCAACGTCAGAAGAACGATAGACCTTGACAATGCGAGCCTTGAGCCCTTCTTCTTCGATACCAGCCACCAGCTGACGCAGTACTTCCGTATGAGGAATGTCCACCATCGTCTTCACCTGCTGTTCCCCAAAGGCAGGTCCAACTGCAATAACGACTTCATCAGTTGACTGGCTAGGTTTAGCCACACCAACTGTACGGATGACAGCTTTTTCATTGGACACAGGCTTTGTAACAGACTTTTCGCTTGTTTCAGCAACTATTTCGTTGGTATTGACGCTCATCTCTTTCATCACTTCTGCAATAATGGAGCGCAGTAAAGTTTCATTTATCTCTGTCATCTTAGCTCCTCCTATACATCACGCGGGTCAATGGCTTTCGGAATGTCTTTGACTTTTTCCCATTCTTCGCCAACCAGACGATGGCCTGTACCGACACCAACATAGTCATTTGGTGAATTCACCGCTGAAATAACATTCCAATCCCGATCAAAGATAGCAGATGTTTGCAGGAAATCCCCTGCTACACGTTGCTTGAACAAATTGAGCAGCTCATTGGCAACTTCAGGGAAGCCATTATTAGCCAAGGCTTTGATCAAATCAGCCCCTTGAACTCCGCGTTCCAGAATACCTTGAGCAGCCTTGATGTCTTCAACCTTATCCCGCTCTGGCATATCTTTAGAGCCATGAGCATAGGTCGCTGCTTCGACTTCTTCGTCGGTAATCGGCGGCAGGCCCAAGCCTTTGAAAAGAGCTTGCATAACGCGTGCTGCCTTGTTCCGAACCTTCACAACTTCCTCTTCACGTACAGGACGAAGACCACCGTCTACCCGCAGGTCACGTTGCAAGACATTGTAGTCGTCAAAGTCTTCCGCATCCCAGTTAGAGCCGGCAAACATATTGTCATAGTTTGGCGTAGCAGAGTAGCCAGAGTTGATAAAGTCTGTACCTGGCGCAAACTGCATCAAAGTCCGAACGGAGCGACGTAAGTCTGAGTGAGTAAAGGTTTGGTCATTTGATGAAGCACATTCCAAGTCCAGCATGCTGGCAATTAAGTTTTCAGCAACGACCGCCCGAATACCACTCGGAACAGCTGCTGGAATACCGATACAGCTAACTGATCCATTCTGAGTTCCTTGAACCCCAGCCGCTTTTGTTACATAGAGACAGCGAGCTTCCAGATAGAGCATGGACTTGCCTTCGGCTTGTCCCATCTGCACTTCAGACCCTGTACCAGAAGTGAAGCGCATCTTGAGTCCGCGAGATGCATAGGCAGAAGCCAGAAAGGCCTTGGACCAAGGTGTATCATCTCCATCAGTGAAGACATCTTCTGTACCATAAACAGAGATGGTCTCAGCATAGGCCGTAAAGCCACGCATACCAAATTCTAGCTCTGTCGCTTCTTCCAAGGAGCACTGAGTCAGTACCCCAGGACGGCCCACTTGGGAGCCAATCATCAGTGACAGGGCATTGAAAGGAGCATAACGCACTACGGCAACCGTTGTTTCCTGCTCTGCAAAACCACGCAGAGCCCCTTCAGCTGCATCTGCTGCAATCTGAACTGGATTATCATTGACATTAGTGACGTGGGCTTGCGTAGCTGTTTGCTTACGGGTCCGCATCTTTTGCAGACACATCATGATTTCCACGACATTCATCTGATTGACCACTTCAATGATCTTTGCTGGAGTCATGGCCTTGGTTAGCTTAATGATTTCTGTCCGAGGTACATTCGGTGTCAATATTTTATTGGCAATCTCTCTTGAGTCCATCTGAATAACTTCTTCAGCTCGGCTCAGGTCAATCCCATAGTTGGCAATGAATTGGTCAATCAGGTCAAATTCTTCTTTTGGTTTGCCGTCTAACTCAACCACTTTTCCATTTTGAATCTTGATACTGGGTTTAGGGTCATTGGGACTTTCCATAGCCACCAAACCTTCTTCAACCCATTCTTTTACAAATCCATCTTGGTTGATAGGGCGTTCGCTTAATACTTCAAAACGTTTGGATCTCATACCGTTTCCTCCCTCTCACTCTTAAATGTAAGATGGCTGTGAGTTGGTTGGCTCGTCACCCATACTGCCTAAAAGTGCCAGTCCAACTTCACGCGCTGAGATAACTGATTGTCTAACTGCTCCAGAATCCCCACTGATAAAGAGGATGGCTTCGTTTGAGTGGCTGGTACCACCATTTCCTGGAGAAGCATAGCCGACAACAGTAACGTTGGCAGCCTTGACAGCTGTATCCGCCATAACAACACCAATAGCTGCAGGTGCTCCGACAATCAATCCAAAAGCACGGCCGTATTCAGCACCAAAGGCAGTCTGGCAAGCATAGCTAGCACGCGCAGTATATTGAAGTTCAATATGCCCTGCATCATTAGCATAAACATCACCAAAGGTGCGATCCACTTCCTTCAGGGTTACTTCCACAGCTCGTCTGACATCTGATACATCTTCACCTCCGAAGATAATCAAGCTTCCGTGTCCAGCACCGCCCTTAGTATCACGAGGCAGTTCGATTTTAACAATTTCTGTATTGGTTGCTTTGACCGCTTCATCTGCAGCCATGATATGAGGACCTGCACCGGTACGAGCACCGACTACACCAATTGAGCGATAACTCTTTTCTAGCTTCATAGCATCCAGCACCTGCTGGTCCACATTGGCAATGACAAGTCCAATTGTATCGCCTATCGGATTAACACCGACAAATTCTGTAATATTGCATTTGTTTTCCATAAGACAGCTCCTTTCGCTGACATATTTTTTGAAGCGCTTACATTTTTAGGAAATAGAGAAATCAGATAAGGGGAGCACCATAACTATACGCCTCTTTCTGATTCCATTTTTTTACTTTTTTCGGGTCAA
>CAUVQK010000038.1:0-7782 GCA_963553705.1 uncultured Streptococcus sp. | reverse complement strand
TAAAACATAAAAACTGTCAAGTTTTTGATAGAGCATCTGCGAAAAAAGTCAGGATTTTAGAGCGTGTTCACTGAAAATTGAGCATTTTTTACAATTCTGTTAAATTTAAAAAAACATCAGGAAAAGGAACATTCCTGATGTTTTATTTGAGCATCAACCTGCATCTTCCTCTACAAACTGACTATTATAGAGATCCGCATAGAAGCCATTCTGAGCCATGAGTTCATCATGGTTACCCTGCTCGATGATATTTCCATCGCGCATGACCAAGATAAGATCCGCATTACGGATAGTAGACAGACGGTGGGCAATGACAAAAGAAGTCCGGCCTTCCATGAGTTTGTCCATAGCCTTTTGAATCAGCTCCTCCGTCCGCGTATCGACTGACGAAGTTGCCTCATCCAAGATCAAGAGCGGCGCATCTTTCAGTAGAGCACGAGCGATTGTCAACAGCTGCTTCTGACCAACCGATAAGTTGACCGTGTCATCCAGCACCGTATCATAGCCCTGCGGCAGAGTCATGATAAAGTGATGAACACCGACCGCCTTCGCTGCAGCAACAACTGCTTCATCCGTGACATGCTCCTGATTATAAATCAAGTTTTCCCGAATCGTCCCCTCAAAGAGCCAGGTATCCTGCAAGACCATTGAAAAGGCATCGTGAACCTCGGAGCGTTTCATATCCTTAATATCTATACCATCAATGCTGATACGCCCTTTGTCAATTTCATAGAACTTCATGAGCAGATTAACAATGGTCGTCTTACCAGCACCCGTTGGGCCGACAATGGCAATCTTCTGTCCGGCTTTGGCACGGGCTGAGAAATCATGAATAATTGTCTGGTCTGGCTTGTAGCCAAAGAAGACATCTTCAAAGGCAACATCTCCCTTGACAGCAGTAAGCTGCTGCTCTTTATGCTGGTCGTCTTCCATCTCAGGCTCAGCCAGAAACTCAAAGACACGAACCAGTGCTGCACCAGCCTGCTGCAAAACAGTGATGCCTTGCGCAATCTGTGACAAAGGCTGAGAGAAGGTCCGCACATAAACCATAAAGGCGACGATAATTCCGATACTAATAGAGCCATTAATTGCCAGAGCAGCACCGACCAAAATAACCAGCACATAAGCAAAATTCCCCGTAAAGAACATGAGCGGCATCATCATACCAGAGATAAATTGAGACTTCCAAATACTGTTATAGAGATTATGATTGAGAACCGCAAAGCGCTCCTTAGACTGCTCAATGGCATTATAGCTGGTAACAACATTATGACCGGAGTACATCTCCTCCACATAACCGTTTACCGCAGCCAGATCGTTTTGCTGGGCAGTGAAATAGCCCTGAGACTTACCCATGATGAGACCGACAAAGACAAAGCCTAATACAGTAGCCAAGATGGTTACCAAAGCCAAGATCCAGTTCATGAAGAACATGGTCAAAACCACAGCAACCAAGAGCAGGCTGGCAGAGATAACATTTCCCAGACTCTGGTTGAGGGATTGACCGACCGTATCTACGTCATTGGTCACGCGCGACAGAGTATCCCCCTGAGAATGACCATCGAAATAGCCAAGCGGCAGCTTGTTAATCTTCTCCGCAATGGCCGTCCGCAGTCGCTTGGAGAAATACTGGATAACCGTACTGATGATAAAGGACTGGCCGTAGTTGAGCAGAGCTCCGACTGCATAGAGCACGGTCAGCAGAAGGGCAATCTGAGACACAGCTTTTAAATCAATGCTGGTAGCCAGACCATCAGAAATGAGGTTGGTAATTTCTTTTAATTTATTTGGCCCATAGACCGTGATAATGTTTGACAAGACAGCTCCCACAAATGCCAAAGCAAGAGGAAGCTGGAAGCCTTTGAGATAAGGCCTTATCTGGCTAAATAATGAAGGCTTCTTATTTTCCATTTTCTAATTCCTCCTTGGATAGTTGTGAGTAAGCAATTTCTTGATAGACTTCGTTGCTGGCCAAAAGCTCTCGGTGGGTACCTTGACCGACCACCTTACCAGCATCCAAGACCAAGATTTGATCCGCATCCATGATAGTAGAAATCCGCTGCGCCACGATCAGCTTGGTCATATCCTGCGTCCGCTCAGCCAGTTCCTTGCGCAAAATGCGGTCTGTCTTATAGTCTAGGGCTGAGAAGGAGTCGTCAAAGATGAGGATTTCTGGCTTACGAGCCAAGGCTCTGGCAATGGCCAAGCGCTGACGCTGGCCACCAGAGAAGTTGGTTCCGCTTTGAGCCACTTCAGCTTTCAGTCCCTTTTCCTTCTCTTGGACAAAGGGCTTAGCCTGTGCTAAGTCAAGAGCCTCCCACATTTTCTGCTCATCCAGCGGGCTTTCTTTGCTTTGACCGAAGTCCAGATTGCTCTCAATATCGCCAGAGAAAAGCACAGCCTTTTGCGGGATGTAGCCAACCTTATTATGCAGATCTTCCAGCTGGTAATCCTGAACATTGACACCATCTACCAGAATCTCTCCTTCAGTCACATCATAGAAACGAGGAATGAGATTGACCAGCGTGGATTTCCCTGAGCCGGTTGAACCGATAAAGGCTACGGTATCACCAGCCTGCGCTGTAAAGCTAACATGCTCAATGACTGCTTCTGAATTCTTGGAATAGCGGAAGGACACATCTCGAAAGACCACCTCTCCCTTGCTATCCACTGCTGCCTTAGGCTGTTCCGGACTGGTGATAGAAGAATGCAGGTCCAGTACTTCATTAATCCGTCCAGCGGATACAATGGTCCGAGGAAGGACGATGAAGAGGGCACCCATGAGCAAGAACCCAATCACAATCTGCATAGCATAGGACATAAAGACGACCATATCACTGAAGAGTGGGAGACGCTCCTGCAGCCCAGCCTCCTGGATCAAATAAGCACCAATCCAGTAAATAGCCAGTGTCAAACCGCTGGAAATCCCCATCATAACTGGATTCATCATAGCCATCAGACGACCGATAAAAAGATTGAGCCGGGTTACTTCATCATTGGCCATCGCAAACTTCTCATCCTGATAGTCCTCAGCATTGTAAGCCCGGACCACGCGAATCCCAGTCAGACTCTCTCTAGTGACGCTGTTTAGCTTATCGACCAAGCGCTGCGCCACTGACTGCTTGGGAAAGGCCAATGTCACCAAAACTACTGTCAGCAGGATATTGACTATAACAGCAATAAGAACTGCTGTCAGCCAGTTCTCGGACTTGCCAATAATCTTGGTCATAGCCCAAATCGCCATAATCGGTCCCCTAGTCACCACCTGCAACCCCATGGTAATTAAGGTCTGTACCTGGGTAATATCATTCGTTGTCCGAGTCAGCAGACTAGGGATTGAAAATTTCTTAATCTCCGTCTGTGAATAGTCTAGCACACGGTTGAAAATATCGCTCCGCAAGCTCTGGGTAAAGCTGGCTGCTATACGAGCGGCAAAAAAGCCAACCACAATAGCTGACAGCAAGCTAGCAAAAGACAGGCCAATCATTTTCAGACCTGGCTCCCACAGATCCGCCAAACCAGTCCCCGGCGTTTGCAATAGCTCTGTAATCGTCGAAATATAGGTTGGAACTTCTAATTCCAAATATACCGTCAGGAAGGTGAAGAGCACACTGAGAACAATCATGCTCACTTCCCTTGCCGTAAGTCGTTTAAATAACTTAATCATCTTTTCCTCCCTTGTCCAAGCGCTCGATATTCTGATAAAACTTGGCCATGACTTGAGAAAAAATCAGCAGTTCCTGCTCAGAAACACCATTCAAAATAGAACGGTCCATTTCATCAAAAAAGTCACGGATTTTTTTCATTCTTTCCTGTGACTGCGGAGTGAGACGGATATATTTAGCCCGCTTGTCTGTCTTGCTCGTTTCCAGCTGGATAAAGCCATTCTTCTCCATCCTTTTCATTAAGTTAGAGGTCACTGATTTGGAAATATCCAACTCCTGCTCAATATCCTTAATAAGGGTATCCTTCCCCTCTTCCGTACGACAGGCGACAATATGCAAGACCTGCCCCTGCGGCCCAGCCATGGACTCAATCCCTTGCTCCTTGGCAAGCTTTTCCACTATAAGATGAATCTTTCGTCCAAAACGCTTCATTTCTAATAAAGGCTTTTCCATCAAAACTTCCTTCCTAGATTGGTTCTCGTGAGAACCAATTAGTTTTCATGAGAACTATTTTAACACATGGAAGAAAGATGTCAAGAAAAAAGTTTCTATGAGAACTATTTTTTCGATAAAAAATTCAGCCCTTCTCAGGCTGAATTACTTCCTTAAATCAAAATTCCTTCCAAATGGTCCAATTCATGCTGGCAGATTTGGGCAGGTAGCCCTTTCAAAGTCATGGTCTGCTGCTGCCAATTTTTGTCCAGATAATCGACTGTGATTTCCTGATAACGTTGGGTAGGACGACTTCCAGTCAAGGACAAGCAGCCCTCTTCCGTCTGATAAGGCCCTGATTTAGAGCGCAGCACCGGATTAAACATGACTACTGGCACCAAACCATATAGAAAGATAATGACCCGCTTACGCACGCCAATCATATTGGCTGCGAGCCCCAGACAGTTTTCTCGATTGGCCTGCAGAGTATCCTGCAAGTCTTGAGCCAGATAAAGGTCTTCTCTACTTGCTTGCTCTGATGGTTGCCGCAGGAAGAAAATATCTTTGACAATTGCTTTTTCCATTGCTTTCCCTCATAGAGAAGGGCCTGATAAATCAGACCCTATAAGTTTATTTTGCGTGGCGCTCACTAACTTCTTTAGCCAGTACAAAGTTGCCCAGCGTTGCGGAGCCATTTCCAGCCACAGCCGGTGTCACGATATAGTCACGGACATCAGGAACTGGCAAATAGCCATTCAGAAGAACTGTGAATTTCTCACGAACCCGATCCAGCATGTGCTGCTGAGCCATAACCCCGCCACCGAAGACGATGACATCTGGACGGAAAGTCACTGTCGCTTGAATAGCCGCCTGAGCGATATAGTAAGCTTGAATATCCCAGACTGAACTATTGAGTTTAATATTTTCCCCACGAACTCCGGTCCGTGCCTCTAAGCTTGGTCCAGCCGCCAATCCTTCCAAGCAACCATTGTGGAAAGGACAAACGCCATTGAACTCTTTTTCCACATCCATAGGGTGCTTAGCTACATAATAATGCCCCATCTCTGGGTGACCTGTCCCCCCTACAAATTCGCCTCGCTGGATAGCACCAGCACCGATTCCTGTCCCAATCGTATAATAGACCAGATTTTCAATACGGCCGCCAGCATTGTTGCGGGCTACTACTTCACCATAAGCTGAACTATTGACATCCGTCGTGAAGTAAATAGGCACATTGAGAGCCCGGCGCAGAGCGCCGACAATATCCACATTAGCCCAGTGCGGCTTAGGTGTAGTCGTGATAAAGCCGTAAGTCTTTGAGTTGGGATCAATATCAATCGGCCCGAAAGAGCCTACAGCCAGCCCAGCTAGATTGTCAAAACGAGAAAAGAACTCAATCGTCTTGTCTAGCGTTTCAATAGGCGTGGTCGTTGGAAACTGTGTCTTTTCAACAACTTCAAACCGTTCATCGCCTACAGCACAGACAAACTTAGTGCCACCCGCTTCCAAACTTCCATACAATTTTGTCATTATAAATCCTCTTTTAACATTTGATTTCTACTCTATTCATTATAGCATATCTCTTGCAGACTTCTTGCCAAAAATAGTCTTTTTAAAACTTTTTCAACAAGACTGTACTTATGACATAAAAAACGAACAAATCAACTTTTGTTCGTTTTCTAAATTCCATTAGGCTTTCACTTCAATAATTGCGTCGCCTTTAGCAAGTGCTCCTTCTGCTACTGGAGTCACAGAAGCATAGTCAGCTGTGTTGGTAACGATGACCATAGTCGTATCATCCAGACCAGCGGCTGCAATTTTCTCAGCTTCAAATGTTCCCAGAACATCACCAGCTTTGACCTTGTCGCCTTGAGCAACCTTTTGGTCAAAACCTTCGCCGCCCATAGATACTGTGTCGATTCCGACGTGAATCAGAATTTCAGCACCATTAGCTGTCTTCAAACCATAAGCATGGCCAGTCGCGAATGCAATCGTAACTTCTGCATCGGCCGGAGCATAAACCACACCTTCGCTAGGCTTGATAGCAATTCCTCGTCCCATCGCTCCGCTAGAGAAAACAGGATCATCAACATCGCTCAAAGCTACTGCCTGACCAACAATTGGAGAAATAATCGTTTCGTCTTGGAGGGAAGCTGGCACATTACCAGTTGTTTCTTCCTCGACCAGTTTTTCAGTTTCAGCTTTTTCATCTTTTTTATCAAGAGCAACTCTCAAAGCAACGCTAGGGATTGAAGCTTTTGATAAAACATCTGTCATTTTATCTTGCCACTCATCTTTCTCATCTTCAAAACCAAACATATAAGTCAATGCAAATCCAAGAGCAAATGATACAGCTACCATGAAGAGATATTGGAAGAGTTGTCCATTACCGATATAAAGCATTGTACCTGGAATGATAGTGATACCATTACCAGTACCAGCAAGTCCAAGGAGAGATGCCAAGCCACCACCAATTGCACCAGCAATCAATGAAAGGAAGAAGGGTTTGCGGTAACGCAAGTTAACCCCGAAGATAGCTGGCTCTGTTATACCAAGGAAGGCAGAAAGAGCAGCTGGGAAAGCAAGGGCTTTTAACTTAGGATTTTTCGTTTTGAACGCAACAGCTACAGTCGCTGCACCTTGGGCTGTCATAGCAGCAGTGATAATCGCATTAAATGGATTTACCTTATCAGTAGCGAGCAACTGAATTTCAAGCAAGTTGAAGATATGGTGAACACCTGATACGACAATCAATTGGTGAACTCCACCAATCACCAAACCACCTAAACCAAACGGTAAAGCAAGGATTGCTTTTGTTCCAAACAAAATGTAGTTTTCAACAACGTGGAATACTGGTCCGATAACGAAAAGTCCAAGGATAGACATTACCAAAAGTGTAACGAATGGTGTCACCAAGAGATCCAAGACATCTGGCACAACCTTGCGGAGAGCTTTTTCAAACTTAGCTCCAACAACCCCGATAATGAAGGCTGGAAGAACAGAACCTTGCAAACCAACAACCGGGATGAAGCCAAAGAACTTCATCGCAGTCACTTCACCGCCAGATGCTACTGCCCAAGCATTTGGAAGCGAGCCGGATACCAGCATCATCCCAAGGACGATACCAACAGCTGGATTTCCACCAAATACGCGGAAAGTTGACCAAACAACCAAACCTGGCAAGATAATGAAGGCTGTATCCGTAAGGATTTCTGTATAGGTCTTCACATCATCTGGAAGCGTCATTCCAAGAGCGTTCAAGAGTCCACGAACACCCATGAAGAGACCTGTTGCTACGATAACTGGGATGATTGGAACAAATACATCACCAAATGTACGGATGGCGCGTTGGAACCAATTCCCTTGCTTGGCAGCTTCTGCTTTCATGTCATCTTTTGATGAAGTGGGCAATCCTAAAGCTACAACTTCGTCATAGATTTTATTAACCGTACCGGTACCAAAGATAATCTGGTACTGGCCTGAGTTAAAGAAGGCACCCTGAACTTTTTCCAGATTTTCGACAGTATTTTTGTCGATTTTACCTTCATCTTTAACCATCACGCGCAAGCGAGTCGCACAGTGAGCCACACTGTTAACATTCTCACGTCCGCCAAGAGCTTCGATGACTTTTTTTGCAATGTCAGTATTATTCATTTGCAAAAATCTCCTTATAAATATTTTTAAC
>CAUVQK010000037.1:0-7801 GCA_963553705.1 uncultured Streptococcus sp. | reverse complement strand
AACGCAGGTAAGAGAAGTGCATGAGTTCTTCTTCGTTGACAAAGATGACAAAGGTCGGCGGTTTAGTCGCAACCTGAGTTGCATAGAAAATCTTGAGGCGTTTGCCCTTATCGGTCGGTGTCGGATTAATCGCGATAGCATCCATGATAACATCATTGAGCACCGCTGATGGAATACGGGTATTCTGGCTCTGACTGATCTGCTTAATCATATCCGGCAGCTTATGGAGACGCTGCTTGGTCAGGGCAGAAACAAAGATAATTGGCGCATAAGATAGGTACTGGAACTGGTCACGGATATCTTCTTCCCAGTCTTTCATGGTATGGTTGTCTTTGTCCAGCGTATCCCACTTATTAACGACGATAACAATACCTTTTCCTGCTTCATGTGCAAAGCCAGCGATTCGCTTGTCGTACTCACGAATTCCTTCTTCGGCATTAAGCACCATCAGAACGACATCTGAGCGGTCAATGGCCCGCATAGCCCGCATGACAGAGTATTTCTCTGTGTTTTCATAGACCTTGCCGGATTTGCGCATACCAGCCGTGTCGATCATGGTAAATTCCTGACCTTCACTGTCCGTAAAGACCGTATCAATAGCGTCACGCGTTGTACCAGCCACAGGACTAGCAATGACTCGGTCTTCCCCCAAGATGGCATTGATCAAGCTAGACTTACCGACATTAGGGCGGCCAATCAAGCTAAACTTAATCATATCAGGATTTTCAGCGACTTCTTCATTTGGCAGGTTTTCAACAATAGCGTCAAGAACATCCCCTGTACCAATCCCATGAACTGAGGAAACTGGGAATGGATCACCCAAGCCCAGCGCATAGAAATCAAAAATCTCATTGCGCATTTCAGGATTGTCCACCTTATTGACCGCTAAAATAATCGGCTTATGGGTCTTATAGAGCATGCGAGCCACATACTCGTCCGCATCCGTGATACCTTCCTTGCCAGACACGACAAAAACGATGACATCCGCTTCGTCAATGGCAATCTCAGCTTGGTGTTTGATTTGCTCCATAAAAGGTGCGTCAACATCGTCAATTCCGCCCGTATCAATAATACTGAACTTGCGGTTGAGCCAGTTTGCGGTCGCATAGATTCGGTCGCGTGTCACCCCTTCGACATCTTCCACAATGGAAATCCGCTCACCAGCAATCCGATTGAAGAGCGTTGACTTGCCGACATTGGGACGGCCGACAATGGCAATAGTTGGTAAGGCCATGTTTTTCCTCTTTCATTCTTTAGGACAGAGCCGAACTCCGTCCTATTTTTCTAATTTCTTTTCTTTGAACAATTGGTCAATAGCTTGATTAGGCTCCTGACCAAATTGGGCAGCTAGGCGCTGACTCCAGGTTTCCTTAGCTCGCTCGCCTGCATATTCAGTCTGTACGCGGTCATAAGCTTGGATAGTTGAACGATCCTGTTCACGATATTCTTCCTCAAAGACTACTGCTTCATAAGGCAGGCGCGGTTTGACTGCATGGTTCTGATTAGGAGTTCCCAGAGCAATCCCAAAGACCGGATAGGTGTAGTCCGGCAGCTTGAAAAGCTCTGCTATTTGACTAGCAGCATAACGAACCAGTCCAATGATTACCCCTCCGTAGCCTAAACTTTCAGCCGCTAAGAGAGTATTTTGCCCTACCAAAGCGGCATCTACTGAGCTAATCAGTAGATTCTCCGGCCCCTCAGGATAAAAGTCTTCCGTATGCAATTGAACGCCCTTTTGAGCTCGATTGAGGTCGCCAACAAAAAGCAGGAAGGCCGAAGACTGCCGAATGGCTTCTTGGGGGACCAAGTCAAAGAGAGCTTCTTTTTTCTCCTGACTGCGTACCACAATGATAGAATAAGACTGGAAATTCTTCCAACTGGACGCAGCCCGCCCAGCATCAATGATGGCACGTAATTCCTTATCCGAAATCTGCTCCTCCGTAAAGCGGCGGACAGACGTATGAGCTTTCATCAAGTTAATTGTTTCATTCATCGGCGGTTCTCTCCTTCTAGGCGCACCTCCTGAGCCAGAAACTTAATTCGCTCCATAACCCGCTTAGCCTGCCAAGTCTCATCGCCATTCTTAGAGCTGGCAAAGTGACGCTCTAAATCCGCAAAACTAAAGTTAGAAGTAAAGAAGGTTGGCAGATTTTCCTGCATACGGTGCTGGAGGATGACCTGCAAAATCTCATCTCGCATCCAGGGGCTAGACTGCTCTGCACCGATATCGTCCAAAATCAGCACTTGAGCTGTCTTGACCTGGTCAATCTTCTCCTTGACCAAGCCGGAACTAATCGCATTCTTCACATCCAAAACAAAGCTTGGATAATGGAGCAAAGTCGTTGAAACACTGCGTTTTTCTGACAGATCATGCGCTAGAGCAGCCATCATGTAGCTTTTCCCGACTCCAAAATCCCCGTAGAGATAAACAGCCTTCTGATAATGCGGAAACTCGACAACAAAGTTGGTCAAGAGTTCAAAAGCTTTATAGCGACCAACATCGTCCAGATCCACCTGAGCTAGGCTAGCTTCTTTGAGGCTAGCTGGTAGACTGATAAGATTAAGACGGCTTCTAATGGCCTCCTGTCTCTCCTGCTCAATCAACTCAGGCGTCTCTTCATAGGCAACATCTGCATAGCCTTCATTCTTCACCAAGATTGGCTTATAACCCTTGGCAATATAGGTCTCGTCCCCCAGCAAAAAGCGGTTGCGCTCCGTAATATATTGGTTAAACTTGGAGACACTGCGCTGAATCTCAGCTTGGGTCAGATTTTCCTGCTGGATAAAGGCTGCCACATCTGAGTCCGCCATGATTTGCTTGACCAGCTCCTGATAGTCAAACTGCCGCACCTTGCTCATATGAGGCATATTCTGTCCTATTTTCTCCATTTATTCGCCTCCTCCTTCAAGTTTGGCTAAGAGCCGACGTTTCTGCTCTTCTAGCTCGGCCTGCTTCTCTGCGCTCGTTTCATTTTTATAATCCGGCTGACTCCAGTCAGGTACGTTGCTCTTGGTAGAGCCTTGTCCAGATTTAGCTGGACGGTTCTGGGGCTGCTGGTTGCGCTCACGGATTTTCAAGACTGCTTCCTCAGCTGTCGTCACCTTTTGATAAGAAAAATCATTGGCTACCTTGAGGGCATACTTTTCATTGAGATTGGCTGAATCCACCTTATTAAAGGTCAAGAGCAAGATTACGTTGATAACCTCGTCCAAAAGGCCTAATTCAGCTAAATCCAGCAAAAGCTTTCTCTCCGTCCGCGTAATAGCAGCCTGACGGGTTTTTTTGATTTCTGCTAGGAAGACCATTGGTGATGTTCGCTTCGCTTCTTGGATAATAGATTGCTCCTGCTTAGAAAACTGACCTTCTGCTGGCTTCTGAGCTAGCTTTTGCTTCATCCGCTTGGTAGAAATGACCTGAGAAACAGCAGTTTCTCTAGCCAAAACGTAGGTCTCATACCAAGTCCACTTTTTCTGCTCAGCAATTGCAAACAATTCTAGCACATCTTCCTTTTCATTGGCAAAACGAAGATTATCCTGAGCCATCCGTTGCTTGAAGTACTCCAAATCAAAATCATTGACCTTTCGCACTGCTCTTGGTTGCTCAGCTTCCATACCAAACACCTGCATAAAAAGTTTGACCAATTTCTCTCCACTAGGATCTTCTGGTCGCAGGGTTTCTGCAGCAGCTTCGCCGATTTTCTTTTCCAAGAGCCGGCTGTACACATTATGGCCGAAAAATTCCTCCGCCGTTAAGGTCGAGTGGAGTTGAATCAGATAATGGTCATCTGTTTGATAAAGGTCTACTAGCTTAATCGCCGCTAAACGCTCAAAACTTTCTTCTAAAATATTAAGTCCAAAATCTAAATGATTGAGAATCTGACTGAAGAGGTGCTGCTTTTGCCCATTATCCCCAAAAGACAGCAGATAAAGATAAAGTATTACCGCTTCTCTCCCCAGAATCGGCAGATAGAGCTTGATCAAGATAGCAATATCTGGGCTGACTGCATTATTGCGCAAGAAAGAAAACTGATGGTTTGGTTTCATTTATTTGTCCTTTTTCTTCTTGGACCCCTTGGTAATCTGTTTGAGCAGGCTTTCTAGCTCGCCCACATCCTTGAAACTCCGGTAAACACTGGCAAAACGAACATAGGTGATTTCATCAAGCTCTGCCAGTTCATCCATGACTAAGGATCCAATATATTCACTATTGATTTCATTGTCGCTCTGACTGCGGACCTTTTGCTCGATTCGGTTGACAATCTCCTCTATTTCGTCACTAGATACTGGCCTCTTTTGAGCAGAGCGAATAATACCGTTAAAAATCTTATCCCGAGAAAATTGCTCGCGTGTCCCGTCCTTTTTGACAACCACTAGGGTTCTCTCTTCGACGCGCTCGTAGGTCGTGAAACGATGCTGACATTCCTCACACTCACGGCGGCGGCGGATTGTATTTCCATCTTCTGCCTGTCTGCTATCAACTACACTTGATTTATTCCCACCACATTTCGGACAACGCATACCATTTCCTCCTAGAATCCTAATACTTCATTATAACACGTTTTCAAGAATAACAAAAGACAGCCGTTTGGAGTGTAATATTTCACCACTTTACCTTAAATATATGTTTATCAAAAAGAAAAAGAGAAGCAAATCTGCCGCTTTCACAGCTTTGCCTCATCTTTTTTCTTTTTATAATGTCACTTGCACTTCTAAACCAAAGTGGTCACTGACAACAGGTGTTTCTTTCCCGTCAAAAACGACAGCAGAGCGCTCAACGTCCATCCCTTGACTAGTGAAAATATAGTCTATCTTCAGAGCATGCTTATTATCATCCCAGCCTGCAATAGTCCCTTCTACTGTCGCCTCTCCGCTAGCTTCTTTTGCAGCAGTATGACTATCCTGCAGCTTCAGGGGACTGGCTAAGATGGTCTGGTAGCCTTGCTGGCCAACCGGGTTGTTGAAATCTCCCATGAGGACCAGAGGAGTTTCTGCTTTTAGCAGCTCTGCTTCAAGCTTAGCCCATTCCCCCTGAAAGCCTTTCTCCCACCAAGACAGATGGCAGGAGGCAATTGTCAGCAATTGACCTTCTACCTCAGTCTCGGCTAGCAAGACCTTGCGGGTATGGTAATCCGTAGGATCATTAGCCTCTGATACCAGAACTTCTCTAGGAGCCATAGGATTTCTAGATAGGATTGCCACTCCTTCGTTGTAAATATCAAACCCAATATGATTATAGGCCCAGGACCAATGATAGTCCAGTCCTGCCTCAGCCAACTTTTCTACCAGACATAGAGCAAAGTTGTCTTGATGAATCGCAATCGCTCCTTCAACCGCCTGATAGAAAGGAGCCTGAACAACCTGTTCAGACTCCGTTAATTGATTGACTTCCTGCAGGCAAATGACATCATATTTTTCTTGAAGAATGCGCTCTACCAACTGATTAAGCTTAGTTTCTTGCTCTTCTTCCATCCAACTATGAGTATTTAATGTCAGGAATTTTGCCATGATTTCTCTTTTCTATATTACAATTCAACCTTAGCAACAACTGTCTTAGCAGATGCTTGACCAAGTTTTTCTACTGTTACAGACTTGATAGCTGCTGCATTTGTGAAGACTACGATTGTTGAAGTTTCACGTCCTGCTTCTTTGATTGCTTCCAAGTCAGCCGTTACAAGAAGATCTCCAGCTGCAACTTTTTGACCTTCAGAAACATGAACTTCGAATGGTTTGCCTTCAAGGCTAACAGTTTCTAAACCAATATGTACTAAGACTTCCAAGCCGTTATCTGTCACAAGACCGATAGCATGCTTGCTAGGGAAGACGCTAGTTACTGTACCAGCAACTGGTGAATAAATCTTACCATTTTCAGGCTCAACTGCAAATCCGTCACCCATCATTTTTTGTGAGAAGACTGGATCTTTAACATCTGCCAAGTCAATGACTTGACCGTCCGCAACAGTTTCAACTTCCTCAGTCACACCTTTGTAAGAAACTTCGGCAGCTTCAGATTCTGCTTTTTGGCTAGGAAGTGTTTCAGGAATCACTTCACCAGAGTCCAGCAAGTCTTGGATATCAGATTTGAGAACGTCGGCTTTTGGTCCGTAGATAGCTTGAACGCCTTGACCCTTCATAACCAAGCCCATAGCGCCTTCAGCTTTCCATTGTTCTTCTGTTCCAACTTTTTCAGCATCTTTGACAGTCACACGCAGGCGAGTCATACATGCATCTACATCAACGATGTTAGCACGACCACCAAGAAGATTGATAACATTTACTGCTTGAGAAGCTGCAGCAACTTTACCGCCAGTTGATTCTGATGAAGAAGCTTCATCTGAACCTTCAGCAGTTTCATAGTTGCCGTTACGTCCTGGAGTTGCATAGTTGAACTTCTTAATCATGAAGTTAGAAATGAAGTACATGATTACTCCAAAGAGGACACTTACCCAAATGAAGTTAATGATATCCATCCCCAAGCCAGCATTGATTGCCATTGGTGTACGAGTCAAGAATTCGATAGAACCGAATGAGTGTACACGAAGGTTGACGATGTCAGCCATTGCAAAAGCAGCACCCTGAACAACTGAGTAAATCAGGTAAAGAGGAGTTGCTACAAACATGAACATGTACTCAATTGGCTCAGTAACCCCTGTCAAGAAGGTCGCCAAAGCAGTCGCAATCATCATACCTTTGTATTTGTGTTTCTTGTCAGCATCCACATTGTGATAGATGGCTGCTGCTACCCCCATAAGGATACCAAATGAACCAATCATCTGACCAACTTTGAAGCGAGCTGGGTGAACAGTCTCAAGTAAGTGTTGGTAAGTAGAAGGATCAGCTGATTTCGTACCAACCAAGTCAGTTACCCAAGCCAACCAAAGTGGATCTTGACCAGCTACAGTTGTTCCCGCACCAGAACCAGTAATAACGTGGTAAACACCACCTAGTTCTGTGTAGTTCATCGGGATGGTCAACATGTGGTGCAAACCAAATGGAAGCAAGAGACGTTCCAAAGTACCATAGATAAATGGTGCCAAAACTGGTGCAGTATCTTGTGAGTTAGCAATCCAAACACCAAAGCTGTTGATACCTGATTGAACAACTGGCCATACGAATGACAAAACAATTGCTACGATTGCTGAGCGCAAGATAACAACGAAAGGTACAAAACGCTTACCATTGAAGAATGACAAGGCATCTGGCAATTTACGGAAGTTATAGTATTTGTTGTAAGCTGTTGCTCCGACAAAACCAGCGATGATTCCGACAAAGACACCCATATTCAGAGCTGGTGACTCCAAAACACTGATGAAATAGTCAGAAACCTTAATAGAAGCACCAAACATGGTTTTAACTACAGCTGTCTTATCAGCTAACATATCGCTGTTAACACCAAACATGACACCAGTGATACGGTTAATCAGGATAAAGGAAAGACCTGCAGCAAAGGCACCGCCAGCGCGTTCTTTTGCCCAGCTTCCACCGATAGCCAAAGCAAAGAGGATATGCAGGTTACCAATAACCCCCCAACCAATCTGCTCTAAAACACCGCCGGTAGTGACTAAAACACCTAGATTTGGATTAATCATCGGAATTGATTTACCGATACTAATCATCAGTCCTGCTGCCGGCATAACAGCAACGACCACCATCAAAGCTTTACCGAATTTTTGCCAAAATTCAAAGCTAAAAATGTTCTTGAATGAATCTTTCATCATTCAGACCTCCTTATATTTTTTGCAAACCAGTCCGTTTTTGTGAAATCGTTTGCATTTAGATACATCTATTATAGCACGATTTTTTA
>CAUVQK010000036.1:0-7809 GCA_963553705.1 uncultured Streptococcus sp. | reverse complement strand
GAAAACGCTATCTATAAAAAGAGAATTATTAAAAGGGAGTGAATTTATCGAGTTAAGCTTCTAAAAATACTTATTTACTGTTCTGAAGAAGCAGTAAAACAAGAAGGACTAACAGGTCCATGTCTGTCACCAGGTCCAATCCTTACTTGAAACTGGAAAAACAAAGGCAGATAAGTCTCTCAGTTTTTGTAAAGAAAAGGACTAAATTCAAGAGAAATTCATTTTTAAGGAGAAAAGAATATGAAATTCGGAAAATTATTCGCATCGTTATTGACAGGTGCTGCAATTGTTTCTTTAGCAGCTTGTGGAAACAGTGGCGGATCAGATAAAACAGCTAGCTCTGGCAGTAATTCTGGCAAAACAGAGATTACTTGGTGGGCTTTCCCGGTCTTCACACAGGAAAATGCCAACGATGGTGTTGGAACTTATGAAAAATCAATTATCGAGGCTTTTGAAAAAGCAAACCCAGATATTCATGTCAATCTAGAAACTATTGACTTTAAATCTGGTCCCGAAAAGATTACGACTGCTATCGAAGCAGGCACAGCACCAGATGTTTTGTTTGATGCACCAGGTCGGATTATCCAGTATGGAAAAAATGGTAAATTAGCTGATTTGAATGATCTCTTTACTGATGACTTTGTCAAAGATGTCAATAATGATAACATTATCCAAGCCAGCAAGGCAGGAGACAAGGCTTACATGTATCCTATCAGCTCTGCTCCATTCTATATGGCTTTCAATAAGAAAATGTTGGAAGATGCTGGTGTAGCAAATCTTGTCAAGGAAGGCTGGACAACATCTGATTTTGAAAAAGTGCTGAAAGCTCTGAAAGATAAAGGCTATACTCCAGGTTCCCTCTTTAGTAATGGTCAAGGTGGTGACCAAGGAACTCGTGCTTTCATCGCTAATCTTTATGGCGGATCTATTACAGACGAAAAAGTTACCAAATACACAACCGACGATCCTAAGTTTGTCAAAGGACTGGAAAAAGCAGTTGGTTGGATTAACGACGGTTTGATGATGAACGGCTCTCAATATGATGGTGGAGCAGATATTCAAAACTTTGCTAACGGCCAAACATCCTACACTCTTCTTTGGGCTCCTTCTCAAAATGGTATTCAAGCACAACTTTTAGAAGCCAGCAAAGTCGATGTGGTGGAAGTACCGTTCCCATCAGAATCTGGCAAACCAGCTCTTGAATATCTTGTAAACGGATTTGCAGTCTTTAACAATAAAGATGAAAAGAAAGTAGCAGCTTCTAAGAAATTCGTCCAATTTATCGCTGATGACAAAGAGTGGGGACCTAAGAATGTAGTTCGTACAGGTGCTTTCCCAGTTCGTACTTCATTTGGAAAACTCTATGATGATAAACGTATGGAAACCATCAGTGGCTGGACTCAGTACTATTCACCATATTACAACACGATTGATGGCTTTGCGGAAATGAGAACCCTTTGGTTCCCAATGCTCCAATCTGTATCCAATGGTGATGAAAAGGTTGAACCTGCTTTGAAGACATTTACAGAAAAAGCAAACGAAACTATTACTAAAAAATAAGCAAATGTGAAATCCTCCCCTTTTTCTGTTGACGGTTTCTAGAAGTAGAAAAAGGGGGATTTTGTTAGAAAATCTTGAAAGAGGGGTACCTCATTGTGAAAGTCAATAAAATCAGAATGAAAGAAACCCTAGTATCATACGCGTTTTTAGCTCCAATTCTGATATTTTTCACGGTATTTGTCTTGGCACCTATGATTATGGGTTTTGTTACTAGTTTTTTTAACTATACGATGACCTCCTTTACTTTTGTCGGATTTGATAATTATATTCGGATGTTTAAAGATCCGGTCTTTATGAAATCGCTGATTAATACGGTCATTATCGTGGTCGGCTCTGTGCCGATTGTAGTTCTCTTCTCTTTGTTTGTGGCTTCGCAGACTTATGAGATGAATGCTGTCTCTCGTTCCTTTTACCGTTTTGTATTCTTCCTGCCAGTTGTTACAGGGAGCGTAGCTGTGACGGTCGTATGGAAATGGATCTACGATCCGCTGTCTGGTATTTTGAACTTTGTTTTGAAGTCAGGCCATGTCATCAATCAAAATATTTCTTGGCTTGGGGATAAACATTGGGCATTGCTAGCGATTATCATTATTCTCTTAACAACTTCTGTGGGCCAGCCTATCATTCTCTATATCGCAGCTATGGGAAATATTGACAATTCTCTAGTTGAGGCTGCGCGAGTGGATGGTGCAACAGAAATGCAAGTCTTCTGGAAGATTAAATGGCCTAGCCTGCTTCCAACAACCCTTTACATTGCTATCATTACTACGATTAACTCATTCCAGTGTTTTGCCTTGATTCAGCTCTTGACATCAGGCGGACCTAATTACTCAACCAGTACGCTCATGTACTATTTGTATGAAAAAGCCTTCAAGTTATCTGAATACGGCTACGCTAATACCATGGGAGTCTTTTTAGCAGTCATGATTGCCATCATCAGCTTTGCCCAATTCAAGATTCTTGGAAACGATGTAGAATATTAGAGAAAGGAGAAAGAAGATGCAAACTAAAAAAATGAATGTTTTTAAGGTGGTATCAGGCTTTGTTCTGGCCATACTAACCATCCTCTTTGTCTTTCCTTTCTATTGGATTTTGACAGGAGCTTTCAAGTCTCAACCAGCAACGATTGTCATTCCGCCAGAATGGTGGCCAAAAATGCCAACGGTTGAAAACTTCCAGCAATTGATGGTGCAAAATCCGGCCATGCAGTGGATGTGGAATAGTGTTTTCATTTCGCTTGCGACCATGTTTTTGGTCTGCGCCACGTCTTCTTTGGCAGGATATGTTTTGGCCAAGAAGCGGTTCTATGGTCAACGGATTCTTTTTGCCATCTTCATTGCGGCCATGGCTTTGCCTAAGCAAGTAGTACTGGTACCACTAGTGCGTATTGTTAATTTCATGGGAATTCACGATACCTTGGCTGCAGTAATTTTACCATTGGTTGGCTGGCCTTTCGGAGTTTTTCTAATGAAGCAGTTCAGTGAAAACATCCCGACAGAGCTTCTTGAGTCTGCTAAAATCGACGGTTGTGGCGAAATTCGGACTTTCTGGAGTGTTGCTTTCCCGATTGTCAAACCGGGCTTTGCGGCTCTAGCTATTTTCACCTTTATCAATACTTGGAACGACTACTTTATGCAATTGGTTATGTTGACATCTCGGCAAAATCTGACAATATCTCTCGGGGTTGCGACTATGCAGGCTGAAATGGCAACTAACTATGGCCTCATTATGGCTGGAGCTGCTTTGGCAGCAGTGCCAATTGTGGCAGTCTTCCTCATCTTCCAAAAATCCTTCACACAAGGAATCACGATGGGAGCTGTTAAAGGATAGAAATATGATTTTTGATCAATTAGAGAATCTCGTTCGTTATCGAGGCATTCACAAAAATATCGATACAGCCATTGATTATCTCCTGAGTCACAATGTATCTAATCTAAACTCAGGGCGCTATGAAGTAGATGGTGATAGGGTCTTCTTCTTTTTGCAGGAAAATACTCTCAGTCAGCAGCAAGAGGAAAGCTTTGAATTTCACCAGAGATACTTGGACCTGCACTTTCTTTTGGAAGGGCATGAGCTGATCCAATACGGCTGTCAGATTAGAGAAGTTCAGGAAGCCTATGATGAAGGGCGAGATATTGGTTTTGTTGTTTGCGAACAGACTTATCCGCTCTTGTTAGACGGTTTCAATTTTGCTGCTTTTTTGCCAGAAGAAGCCCATCGGCCTAATCAATTTGCTGGCAGAGAAGAGACAGTTAAAAAGTGTGTATTTAAAGTTTTGTTGGATTAATATTTGAAAAGGAGGCTAGCAATGGATAAAAGAGGTACCCGATTGATAGAGACTATTTTTGATACGGATAATTTCTTTATGCAGATTTGTGAGAAAATCCTTGATTTAGCGACAGTAAACTTGCTTTTTCTGCTGACATCTCTGCCTCTTCTAACCATCGGTATTGCTAAGCTAAGCCTCTATCAAACTCTTTTTGAGATCAAAGGCGGTCGTCGTGTAAAAGTAACGGCTGTCTATATCAAGGCTTTCCAAGAAAATTGGCAGTTGGGTTTCAAACTTGGCCTGTTGGAGCTCATGCTGTCTGCTATCAGTATTTTTGACCTCCTTCTTATCTGGGGTCAGGAGGATCTGCCTTTTCAAATACTGAAAGTTGCCTGCTTTGCTCTTCTTATCTTTACAACAGCGCTCTTTCTGTGTGTTTATCCACTGGCTGGCCGATTTGAGCAGTCTCTTATAGGTGGGTTACAGACTAGTCTAGTTTTGCTCAGTCTTAACTTTCCTTGGTTTTTCCTGATGATAGCCATTCTAGTAGCAATTTTGACAGTGCTTCTTAGTTCAGGACTTCTACTTTTACTAGGGCTATCGCTCTTTGTTTTAATCGGTTTTGCTGGATTGGCCTTCACGCAGATTACTGTTTTAGAGAAGATTTTTGCCAAATACGAAAGGCCTTAATTTATAGAAATTCTAGATTTGGAGATAAAAGAAAATGGAAAATATGACCAAATACCAAGGTGTCATCCCTGCTTTCTACGCCTGCTATGACGAGGAGGGTGAAATCAGCCCGGAGCGGACTCGCGCTTTAGTGGAATATTTCATCGCCAAGGGCGTGCAAGGTCTTTATGTCAACGGTTCTTCGGGAGAGTGTATCTATCTGAGTGTAGAAGACCGAAAACGGGTTCTAGAAGAAGTGATGAAAGTTGCTAAGGGGCGTCTGACCATCATTGCCCACGTGGCTTGCAACAATACTAAAGACAGCGTGGAGTTGGCTCGTCATGCGGAAAGTTTGGGAGTCGATGCTATTGCGGCTATTCCGCCGATTTATTTCCGTTTGCCAGAGTATTCGGTTGCCCAATATTGGAATGACATCAGTGCGGCGGCGCCTAATACTGATTTCGTGATTTACAATATCCCTCAGCTGGCTGGTGTAGCCTTAACTCCTAGCCTTTACAAGGAAATGCTCAAAAATGAGCGCGTGATTGGTGTGAAGAACTCTTCAATGCCAGTGCAGGATATTCAGACCTTTGTAGCTCTTGGGGGAGAAGATCATGTGGTCTTTAATGGTCCAGATGAGCAATTCTTAGGTGGCCGACTCATGGGTGCGGCAGCTGGTATCGGTGGTACATATGGGGCTATGCCAGAGCTTTTCCTCAAACTCAATCAACTGATTGCTGACAAGGAATTGGAACGGGCTAAAGAGTTGCAATATGCGATTAATGACATCATCGGAAAATTAACCAGCGCCCGCGGCAATATGTACGCTGTTATTAAGGGTGTTTTGGAAATTAACGAAGGCTTGACCATCGGATCTGTCCGTTCTCCTCTGACACCGCTACAGGAAAGTGATCGGCCAATTGTGGAAGAAGCTGCTCAGTTAATTAGACAAACCAAGGAGCAATTTTTATAAGCAACAGGATAAACACTAGAGAGAAGGTGTGCTATGAAACACTATGTTGCTATTGATATTGGCGGTACCAATATCAAGTATGGCTTAATCAACGAGGCGGAAACCTTGGTGGAAGCACATGAAATGCCGACGGAGGCCCACAAAGGCGGTCCGGGAATTTTGCAAAAGGTTGAAGGGATTGTTGCAGCCTATTTAGAAAAAGGACCTCTGGTTGGGATTTGTATTTCTTCAGCTGGTATGGTGGATCCAGACAAGGGTGAAATTTTCTATGCCGGGCCACAGATTCCGAATTACGCTGGGACTCAGTTCAAAAAAGTGCTGGAAGAAAAATTCTCCCTGCCTTGTGAGATTGAAAATGATGTCAACTGTGCTGGTCTGGCTGAGGCTATGTCAGGCAGTGGCAAGGGAGCCAAGATTGCTCTTTGTTTGACAATTGGTACAGGTATTGGAGGCTGTTTGGTCGTAGATGGTCAGGTCTTCCATGGTTTTAGTAACTCTGCTTGTGAGGTCGGTTACCTGCATCTACCAGACGGAGCCTTTCAGGATGTGGCATCTACAACTGCTTTAATCAATTATGTGGCTGAGCTACACGGAGAAGACGCAGAGCATTGGAATGGCCGTCGGATTTTCAAAGAAGCAACTGAGGGCAATAAACTCTGTATCGAGGGCATTGATCGCATGGTTGGCTATCTGGGCCAAGGAATTGCCAATATCTGCTATGTCGTTAATCCGGAAGTTGTCATCCTAGGAGGCGGCATCATGGGACAAGAAGCTATTCTTAGACCGCGTATTCAGGCGGTTTTGCAGGATGCTTTGGTTCCAAGTATTGCTGACAAAACCAAACTGGCCTTTGCTCATCATCAAAATACTGCGGGTATGTTTGGAGCCTACTATCATTTCAAAAATAGACAAGCTTAACCTGAGATTTTTCTCAGGTTCCTTGTCTTTCAAGAGGAAAATTAAATGGCAGAAAGAAGTTTCATTCAGGAAGCTGCTCAGCTTCTAGGTTCTTTGATGGAAGATTTTCACAAGAAGGCAATTCAATCAAGGGATGAAATCCGCTTTTACGAGTGCTTAGCAGAAGTTTTGAGGAGTTTGGAGAAAACCAAAGCTCTGGATAATCGTCTCCTCATTGCTCTTGAAAGCTTCCATAAAAGTGCTAGTTTTTTAATTGGTCTTAGTAGCCTCAAACTGGATCAGTCTACTTATCAAAAGTGGCGTGCCTACGATGCTTTTCATATGGAAAAAGTTCAGCCCCAATTAGAAATCTACGGGCCAATCCTTCTCTTGTGAAAGAAAGAGGAAAAAGTTAGACCGAAAAAGAAAAACGAGTCAGAAAATCCTGATTCGTTTTTATCTTTTGTGAATATTTCGACGGTAGTAGCCATTCAATTTCTGGTTTTCCCAATAGCTGTTAAAGATTCTTTCTTTCTTCTCGCGGTTAATCTCGAGGAAAAAAGCATAGATGAGGTCAATCATGAGAAGCATGGGAAATTGTGCGGAAATTCGCAGGATAAACTCAGGCTTGCTTTGAAGAGCAACAGGAACGACTTCAGTGAAGTCCTCTTGAATCTTTTCAGGCTGTCCTGTCACCAAGATGGTTTTTGCTCCCATATTTTTAGCGTCAATCAAGCTATCAATGATGGACTGGGTCTGTCCGGATAGAGAAAATCCGATAACGAGGCAGTTCTTGTCCAGAATACTAGTTGTCCAAGCGAAGCCATCTTGGTCGGTTAGGGCTTCACAAACGACTCCCAGTCTCATGAAACGCAGCTTCATATCACGTGCTACTAAGCCTGAGCTCCCTGTTCCAAAGAAATAAACACGGTCTGCCTCTTCTATGATTTGAGCCACTCGCTCCAGCTTTTCCTCATCTATCAGTTCTTTTGTCTGCTGGTGGATTTGGTTGTAGTTGTACAAGACATGACGGGATAAGCTGCTTTGCATATTATCCGCCTCGGTTTGCGCCTTTTGTAGGTCCTGTAAATATTGAAAGCTAAATTCCCGATAACCTTTAAAGCCGCATTTTTTGGCGAAACGGGTCAAGGCTGCTTGAGAAATGTGCAAGGTTTGAGCGACTTGCAAAGAGGATAAATCCTCTTGAATACTATTTGGATCCAAAAAATAGTGACCGATCCTCTGTTCCAAGTCGGTCATCTTGTCAAGATGGCTCTCAATGATGGCCAAGATATTCTGCTGACTCATAAAATCACTTTCTTCATGGGATAATGTTTATTAAAAGTTTAAGGGCTGTTCTGGCTGGAAGGTACATTTGAAGCCACTTTTACTTTTCTGCTATTCTATATTTGTCTTAGAATTTGTTTATATTATAACATAG
>CAUVQK010000035.1:0-7814 GCA_963553705.1 uncultured Streptococcus sp. | reverse complement strand
TTAATTTCTCCGGACTATATTCTTTTGATAAGGCCTCATAGCGGTTGATGAAGTCAATATCAAGCAGAACTTGTTTAACAATCAAGTTTAGCTCCATGATTATTTATCATCTCCAAACAACTGTACATAATAGGTATGAACAGCTTCGTCTGTCAAATCAACTTCTTTCTCCTGCAAAGCAGTCGTAGCCGCCACTGACAAATCTGAAAACAGAGAAAGATTTTCCTTGTACTGAGTAAAAAACTCTGTTAAGGTCGCTTCATCCACCGCTTCAATCGTCTCGGGTAGATACTTTTCGCCACTTTCGTCGTAGCTTAATTTACAGATATAAGCCACAAAGTCTGCTATGCAGACCCAGACTGACGGAGCACTTTCTTTGTCAAGGTCAAAATAAGTAAGAATATCTTCCTCGTTTATATTTTCCAAGCGGTCATATAAAGCGTCAGGAGACACCGTTTCTTTATCCAAAAGAAAATCTTGCGTCATCTCAAGCGTCTTTTTGACAAAAACAATATCTTCCTTTTTCTTCAAATATGACGGTAAACACTCCGTCAAGATTTGCATGAAGTTTGCTAATTTATAATTTTCCATTTTTCACCTCAATCAACATATTTCCCGTTTTGAACAGTAAAGTTTGATCTTCCTGTCACTCGGACACCTTCAACTTGATTGGAAGATACTTTTATCTTTAAATTTGGGTATCTTTCACTTAGTTGTTTTATTACTCCAGATGCCTTATCGGGATTACCTAAACCACTTAAACAAGTAGGACATACTCCACTTGGATTTGATTGATACAAGTGTAAGACTCCCTTAACTTCTTCGTTTGATAAACCTGCTTTTTCCACAGCTTCAACGAACTCATTTGCCACATCTTCCTCGGCATGACGAGTCGCAGACGCAATTTTACCAGAACTTTTAATCGCTCTATCTGGTTTTAACACATCTAAATCATCTAGACCAGCTTCTTTTCTAACTCTTGGAGAGCCTCCTTTAAATACTATGTCTTCTAGACCTTCTATATCTGTTTTTGCAACAGCAAGTGTGTCAGTTTCTGGAACTCCCCAATCCTCTCGTAAACGCGAAATTTCATCTGGGCCCCAATTTGTATCTTCCTCCTCAACCTTCCCAGCCTTAGTGGCTTCGGTATCCACCTCTTCTGGCTTCTGCACCTTCTTGCCAGCGTCAGGGGTGACTTCGGGTTGTCCGGCTTTGGGTAGGTCGGGCTCTTGCGCCTTGACCTTGGGAACGGCACTGGCACTAGCCGCAGCTGCGTCAATGTCTGGTTTGACCTTGGTTTCCATTTCTGGCTTAACCTTGGTCGGATTGACTTCGGCTGGGCGAGTCACTTCGATATCGGGCTTCTTGGTCACGTCCACTTCTTTCGGACGGCTGTTTGGTGACACCACCTCGCTCGGACGAGCTTGGCTGACCTCCGGCTTCACGGGCTTACCTGTATCCAACTCGCTGTTGGTCTTATCCACCGCTGGACGGCTTGGATTGTCAATCTCGGGTTTCGCCGTTTTAGTGGTATCAATTTCTGGCTTCTTATTTGGACCAGTTATCTCTGGACTGCTTGCACGGTCAATCTCAGGCTTGCTTGTCTTCATCACATCAAGCTCTGGTTTCTTGCTTGGACTTGGTATTTCTTGATGTTGGGGCGTTTGAATCTCTGGTTTTGGCTTCTTGCCTGTACCAAGCGTAGACGGATCCACATCTGTGTCCGCATGGGTCTTCAAGCCTGCATTGCCCGCTGGCAGATCCACACCTTTCCCACTACTTGGCAAGTCCACATCAGCTCCACTGCCACCCTTGCCAAATCTTGCTCGGGCTTTATTTCCAAGAGCAGTAGCTCCATGACCAATCGCACGCCCTATTCCAAACTGGAGTGCTGCGCCCAAGGGGTCATCCTGCATCGCGGTCACCGTATGAGCGATGTCATTGGCATCGTCGGCATAATTGACAGCTTTGCCTACCGTCTGTACCGTCGTAGAGGCGGCTTTCCCTGTCTTGGCAAGCACGCTGGCATAGGTCGCAAAGCCACCGGTCGCTGCCGTCAAGACTGCGTCCACACCTGCCCAGATACGCTCCCCGTCAGTCAACCGTTTCCCCGAAATGGTCTCCCCGCTAATCGCCTGATAACCGCTATCTGCCACCAGATAAGCAGTCCCTGCTCCGATAAGGATAGGAGCTAGGGTACCGCCACTCAGGACGCTCCCTGCGATAATGGCACCCACTGCTATAATTTTACCACCAATTTCAACCCACTGCAACCAGCCTTTGTTGTTCTCCTTCCAAGTCGAGCGCGCCCGCTCGTACTCGCCGACTTGCGTCGGAAACATAGCTTCCATGAGCTGTTGGTCGCTCAAGCCCTTGAGCTTTTCGTAATTCTCATGATCTTCTTTCTCAATTTTCGCCAAGCCTTCTTTTGCCAGCTTGAGCTTAACATCGTAGAGTTCCTTGGCAGCGGGTATCGGTGTTTTGTCGCTATTGACAATATCCGAAATACTGTAGTGCTCTGTGGTGGTGTACTCTATCGCAGTCCCGTACTCATCGTAAGCCGTGTTGGTTTTCGTATAAGTCAAATACTTACTCTTATACTGGTTTTTCCCTTCGTTGACCTTATTGAGACTCTCCAAAGCATTATCCAAACCCTCAAAGAATTTCCCGTCAATATTTTGGACGATTTCCTTGTGGACTTTCTTAGAGGCATCCAAGCGATGAAGAGCATGGTGCTCCGCATCTTCAAAAGGACCGACGGGCATGTCACGCCCCAAAGTCGCTTCTCCCGTTGCCACATAGAGATGAGCTAAGCCCTCAGAATTGACCTTATTTGACACTTCATCAATATCGCGTAGCAAGTCCTTTACGCAGTTGATGTTGCTGTGAAACCAACCCGTCTTAGAGCCTTCTTTAAAGTCAGGTTCATTCGTATAATATTTAGCCATTGTAACTCCTCTCTATCAGGCTCCACCAGTACCGATGATAATATCAGAAGACTTGGTCCCCTTCATATTCTTGTGAATTTCACCATTCTCGTCTTGAATAGATTTTTTCAGCTTGTCAACAGAGCCCTTAGGATCGTCTTTTATCCCCTGCTTGTCCTCAGCAGAAGTCTCGGAGCTATATAAAATACTGTTGGCGATGTCCATAGCCAGTATCTTATCAGTATCAATAAATTCGCTATAGGTGGTCTGTGTGTGCTTAAATATGACCTCGGTCAAAGTCTGAAAAGTCTGCGCTTTCGTGACAAATCGAATCAGCTGATTCTCATTTCCAACCATACGATTATGCACTTCTCCCTTTGAAGTGAGCGCAGGCAAGCCGTCAACTCCTTCTTTTAATTTCGTACTCAGCTGGGTTGCTGAAGTGACCATAGTTCGGATATGGAGCAAAAGCTGTTCCTGCTGCGTTAGGTCAATACTAATTTTGTCTGCCATATTACACCCTCACTTTCAAATCGTGGATAATCTCATCTCGTAATTCCTCACCGTCCACCGAGCGAATCCGTTCATGCGCCACATCAAACTCATACAAGCCCGATGGCGCCTCCAAAAAGAGACTGTCTTTCAGCAGCTCCTTGCGCCGAAATGTCTGCAAACGAATGGCTTCATTGTCGGCATAGTAAGCCTGTAAGCGAAAAGCTGAAAAAGGTTCCCAGCTGTAGTAAGCGTAGTTCTTGCGCTTCTTTTCCAAGTCCTTCAAAATCGGATGAATGTCTTTCAAATGCGCCAGAAAAACCAGGCTATGCAAAGTTTCAATCACATATTGATTATCGCCAATCTGCTTGATGACCGTCGTCGTCCACTTGTTGCTGTCGGTTTCCTGCGCGCAGAAATAATTGCTGTCCACCTGACAATGGTAAATCGCCTTGTGATAACGCTCCAGAAAAGCGCCGTAATAAGCGCACTCTTCCGTCGGCTCGTTATCAATCACCAAGCCCATTTTCCCCAAGTCCTCGTAGCCTTTTTCTAAAACCTGGCGCAGATTTTCCAAGCGAGTTTTTCCCTCTTCGCTAGGCAGGGGCAGAAAGAAGAGGTCATCCGAATAATCGTTAAACATGTGTAAGGCGTAAATCGCCTCCAAAGTAAAAGTCTTCATCCGTTGTCAATCTCCTTTTTTACATTGGCTTGGGAAGTTGAATTGAGCAGGGTTTCCAGCCCCTCAACAGCCGCTTTCAGCTCCTTCACGCTAGAAGAAAAATCACCTTGGTACTGTTTGAGAAAATCCTTCAGCCCCAGATATTGCTCCTTAGCCTTTCCGCTCCAGAGGCTCTCACTGCTTTCCATAGCGGAGATATTAGAAGGAATGGTTGTCTCTATCAAAGTCACGGCTGCTTTTAGATTTTCCAACACCGCAGCAATATTGCTACTTTCGTATTGTACCGTCTCAGCCGTATAGCGATCTTGAATATCGTTGATATTTGTATTCATTTATACACACTCCTTCTTATATTTTTTCCCAAAACCAGGTCTTATCCTTGTTGTACTCATCCTTAGCACTATCAATCTGACTGTCAAGACTACTGATTTTCGATTCTAAAAGATTGTGCAGATTGACGAATGACTGATTGGCGTCACGAACATAGTCGCGGTATTTTTTCATCGTTTTGACATCTTCTTTGAGATGTTCAGAAAGATTGCTGATGTAATGATAGCCCTCTTCACCGTCTACAATGCCGATGATTTTTTCACAATAATCGATAAAATTGTTCATATCATCCAGACTACGCATATGACTCAAACTATGCGACCGAATACTATTTCGCACCCGCTCATATTTTCTCTTTTCACCGCTCAGGTTTTCTACCCTGCTTTTCAATTCTTCATCACTTGCCATACTCTTCTCCTTCCTTAATTACGATACTGTTGGATAATCTCGTAGATTTCCTTTTTTTCTTTCTCTGCCATGCCCGACTGATAGCTTTGCACAAAGACAAAAGCCACAACTACGAGCGCTGGAAGAAGCATCAGATATCGCTTTTTCCGCATAGACATAGGCACCACGACCTCTTTGGTCTTAACAGCTTTAAATTCTGGGTGCTCTTTTTCTATTTGATTTTTTGCCATAAATAGAGGAAAAGCCCCGACAAACCAAATAGGGAGCATAATAATCGTGAGGATAGAAAAATACCTATTGTAGGACGGTAAATCATTATATAGTAATATAATGACACCCGCCACTCCAATAAGGTATGCAAGTCCCCACCAAAGAAGCCAATGATAGGCCTCTTTTTTGATTATCAAATACTCCCTAAGCTGCTCATTTTGTTCCATACAGAACCTCCTTGCGTTGTTTTTTTGGTCTCCCCTACCAAGAAGTTTAATGAGACTAATCTTAGTCTAAATGTACACTTCTAGGATACCATGAAGTAAAAAAATATGCAAATGCTTCCAATCTGTCTATTTACACACATCAGAGCCACAAAAAGCCTATTTTGTTAAATCAATTCGTCGGGCAATCAGGTTAATGACGATGGCTCCAACAATCAAGGAAGCAAATTCTCCAATGGCTGTTGTAAACCAAGTCAGGAAGAATGGCAGGCCTTGCAAGAAATGTAATTCTGCAGCAATGGTCACCATCGAAATAGAGAATAAAACTGCAAAATAGAAATGATCCAAACGAATCAAGCCTTTAATCAGATATTGATTCTTATAGCGATTGAAGAGGTAGACTCCCAGTGACAGGAAGACTAAGGTTGACCCACCGCCGACGAAGACATCAACGATTCCAAAACTATAGAGATTAGCAATCATACAACCAATGGTGACTCCCATGATATATTTTCGGTTATAAAATGCCATAAAGTTCATCATTTCAGAAATTCTGAACTGATAGGCCCCATAACTAATAGCATTTAAAGGGGGCGTAATGGTTAGGGCTACATAAATGGCAGCAACAATGGCAATCTGAGCCAAGTCACGAACTGTCAGTTTTTCTTGTTTCATGTTTTCTCCTTTAGCGGCTTTACCGCGTGTAATATGCTTGGCGAAAGAAGCTAAGCGCCAAGGGTCGCGCTACCAAGAGCTTATCACTCTGTGGTTCGGCAACCCAACTAGTATAGCATAAATCCTGGAAATATGATAGACTATCTTTATGAAAACTTTAATCAAAAAATTCTTTGACAATGAGGTCCTGTCCTATCTTTTCTTTGGTGTGGCAACAACTGTCGTATCTGTTGTCAGTCGGATGGTCTGCTATGAATTGACTGGAAACGAACTACTGGCTACGATAATAGGTGATATTCTTGGCATTCTCTTTGCCTTTGTAACCAACGATACTATCGTTTTCAAGCAGAAAAGACAGGGATGGCCAGTTCGATTGGTCAAATTTTTCACTGCCCGCCTTGCTACTATGGTCTTAAATTTACTGCTAACCTTTATTTTTGTCACTAGCTTCCCACAAATCATAGGCCAGTTTGTCAATAACAATATCAAAATGGTCAACACCATCGAAACTTTCATTGCTCAAGTACTTATTATCATCCTCAACTATGTCTTTAGTAAGATTTTTGTCTTTAAAAACAAGAAAAAATAACAACAAATCAGTCTATTTCACCCTATAAAAGCAAATCTGGACCAGATAATTCTGATCCAGATTTTTTATTCCTAGATTTCCAAGCTTGGATTATCAAGCGTCAGATGAGTGATTTCACCTTTGACACCAAAATAGTCCTCAATCAGAGTCTGGAGTTCTATCATAGCTGCTTGGGCGCGTTCTGCTTGCTCTTCATTAATAGCCTCAATGAGCAAGATGGCGTCCTTGGTCTCCTCTGTCAGCATGGTCCGCTGCGCTTCTCTCCAGTTAAGACAACGGCAGACAGCTCCCTCTTCATCATAGTAGATGATTTCTTCTGGCAGTGCTGGTGCGTCACTCTCAGCGCCCAGCGGGAAAAAGGCTTCCCCACCCTTGGCCTTTCCTAGATGAAGACCTCCGACAATCTTATCTAAATCCTCACCGCCACATGGAACCGCATAAGACAGCGAGACACTGTTATAGATATCGACCAAAGGATTGATTGGATGAAATTCCCGCCCCTGACTAACCCGCTTGAGCAGAGCTTCTATAGAAGAGCGCACTCCTTTTTTAGTCTTGAATTGACTGAAGGCCTGCCGCCACTCCTGAATGACTTCATTTTGAGTGAAGTTCTCATCTAAGATAAAGTCCTCAGCTCGTTTCGCTCCCTTATCCAGCAGGGATTTGAAATATGAGTCCTTACTTTCATCCACACTATTATCCAGCCCCTTGACCACTAAAATACTAATCTGACCTTCCGGAAATACTTGCCAAAATTCATTTTCAACTGTAACTTTCATGATCTACCTCTTCAATCTTAATAGTTTCTTTTTTGTCCTTTTTTGACGGCTTCCCAGTCATCTGTGATGTTTTCACGCACTCGGACCAGCATTTCCTCCAAGGCTTGAACTTCCGCCTGAGAAAAGCCCTGCAAGGAAATCTCTTCAGAATAGTCATTTTCAGCTAGGATAAAAGGATAAAGTTTTTCCCCTTTTTCCGTCACAAACCATTCCTTGTTCTTCTTGTTGTCCTTGGCTGCCTTCTGGTGAACCAAGCCCTTGGCCTCTAGCTTCTTGACAGAACGGGCAACCGTTGAGCGATCCACCTTGAGCAGCTCCGACAGCTCCTCTTGGATGATTCCCGGATTCTCCGCGATTCGTACCAGATAAAGATATTGCCCCCGCGCCAGCTCTATGTCGCGGAACTCAATATTAGCAATGGAATCCAAAGCTCGGGCGATAATCCCAATTTCCCGCAATACTGACATATCCCCTCCTTTAAACTTTTATTTAAACATA
>CAUVQK010000034.1:0-7825 GCA_963553705.1 uncultured Streptococcus sp. | reverse complement strand
AAAACTGCCTTAAAACAACGTTTATATCAATGCAAACTGTATTTCTGGCCGATGAAAAAACTATGACAGCTTTTGAAAACTGCTCTGCCTCAGACCTTCACTCCCTTTCCGCAGCTGATAAAAGGAAAAGCCCTATTAAGACAGGGCTCTTTCATCATTGTTTGGTAAAGACCAGTGTATCATCATCATAAGGCTCTTGGGAAAGGTCCTCGATAGTCAGCTGATTGCCCTCAATGCGATAGCGCTTGACATCATCTCCAATGACCATGGTCTGGTTGGTAGCATCAATTTGAACCTGTTCTATTTCCTGATCACCATCAGGCTCGACCTTGGTCAGCTGGCCAGTAGTTCCTGAAATCTGTAAGGTCAGCTGATCGCCTTCATGACTTGTCTGATAGCTGCCATCAAGCTCGCCATTGGCTGCTTGCTCAGAAGAGGATGCAGAAGCAGATGAGCTACTATTGGCAGCACTAGACGAGCTAGCTACCGACGAAGACTCTGCTGGCTTGCTGGAAGCGACTGACTGAGACTGAGAGGAAGGTGCCGTCTGGTTCTGATTAGAACCGCAAGCTGCCAAGGCCAAAATAGCCGCAGCAGTTAGACCTGAAATCATTAACTTTTTAGAAATTGCCATAGTATTCTCCTTTTTCTTCTGTCTTTATTGTACCAAAGCAGGACTCTTGCGGTCAATTTATAAACTTGTCAAATAAGCTCTGACTTCTGCAATAAAATAGAGAGAGCCCGTAATGAAAAGCAGCTGATTATCGTTTTGCCTCTCCTTAAAATTCTGAATAAGCTGCCGATAATCCTCTATGTAGAAGAAGCCTTCTACTTCAGCTCGACTAAGGGAATCTCCATCAGAAAAGGAAGTAACCGTCAACTGAACATCTGGCAGAGCCTCTCGCAGATAAGCCAGCATAGCGCTATAGTCCTTACGCTTGAGAGCACCGAAAAGAAGCAGGCACTCTTTGTCATTCTGGCTTTGGATAAACTCTACTAACCTCTCCAGCGCCGGAAGATTATGGGCCCCATCTAGATAAATACCTGGACCGGCTTCTTCCAAACGCCCTGCCCATCGAGTCTCCTGCAAGGCTGTCCGAATCTTAGCAGAATCTATTTCCCAGTCTTGCTGCTGCATGAAGAGCAGAAATGCCTGCAGGGCCAGCGCTGCATTTTCCTCCTGATAGCCCCCCTTGAGGCCCAATTCAAGATTGGATAGCGTCACAGTCGAATTGGAAAAAGACTGATTCGTCAGAGAAAAATCGCGACCATACTGATAGAGTTCTATTCCCAGCTCCTGTGCTCGCTGCTCACAAACCAATCGCGCCTCCTCTGACAGCGGTCCGATGACCGCTGGCCGCCCCGGCTTGAAAATCCCTGCCTTTTGCTCCGCAATCGCCGTCAAGCTCCTTCCCAGAGTTTCTTGGTGATCCAAGCCTACGGAACTGATGACCGCAATATCTCCCGTGATGACATTGGTCGTGTCCAAGAGTCCGCCAATCCCCACCTCTATCAAGACCAGATCCACTGCCTGCTCCTTGAAATAGAGAAAGGCTATCAAGGTCAGAATTTCAAAATAGGACAACTGGTCATGGCTTTTGAGCAGTTCTTGCTCCATCTTTTGCACCTGCTGACCCAGACGGATAAAATCAGCTGAAGCAATCGGTTGACCGTTGATACAAATCCGATCATGAATACTAATCATGTGAGGCGAAGTAAAACTTCCTGTCTTGTAACCATGCCCCGCAAACAGCTGACGCATAAAAGCAATAGTAGAACCTTTGCCATTTGTACCAGTTACATGAATTGTTGGATAGCTCCGCTCAGGATTCCCCAAAAGAGTCACTGCCTGCTTCATGCGCCCTAGTCCCGAACGAAAGTTTAGACCAATTCGGCTGTTCAGCCATTCTTCAATTTCATTCATTTTCTTACCCAAAAAAGAGCAGCGAAGCAGAACTCAAATCTGAATTGCAACTCGCTCCTCTTTCTAATGTTTATGATACGAGATAGAAAATAGTCGAGTCTTGGCTACTTCCTTCTTCTGTCAAGTTTAGCTAGCTTTTCACCCGCACTTGTCCATTTCTGGAAGCTAGGCTAGGCCAGTCTTACTCCTCCATAAAGCTGTTGAAGACTTCTTCAATCATATCCCATTCAGCATCTGAGTCTTCTGGGATTGGCTGCAAGTCACCTTCTGTGCCATCTTCATTTTCGGTAAAGGAATAAGCTTGAATCTCTACCTCACCGTTCTCATCTTCTTCCGCATTAGCCGGAATCAAAAGAACATAATTCTTGCCAAACTCTTCCTTGCCATCAATGGTCAAAAGAATTTCAAACAAAGTTTCGTTCCCTTGCTCGTCAACCAAGGTGATTAATTCACGCTCTTCATGCTCGTGGTCATGGTTATGATCATGTGTCATACTAGTGTCTCCTTCATTTCTTTTCTAAAAATTTCGATCCAGATAATTCTGCAAAATCAGCTGCGCGGCTAGCTTATCAATAACTTTCTTGCGCTTGCTGCGGCTAATGTCCGCCTGCTCCACCAGCATGCGCTCAGCAGCCACCGTCGTCAGACGCTCATCCTGATAGTCAACTGGCAGACCAAACAGCTCAGCAACCCGCTGGCCATAAGCTTGACTAGCCTCCACTCGAGGCCCGCTGGTATTGTTCATATTCTTAGGCAGGCCAATAACAAACTTATCAACCTTATACTCTTTAACCAGCTCGCCCAAGCGCTCTAAGCCGAATTCGCCCTTATCTTCATGAATCGGAATAATCTCCAGTCCTTGAGCCGTAAAACCAAGAGGATCACTAATGGCAACCCCAACCGTTTTCGAGCCCACATCTAATCCCATAATTCTCATTAGAGATCGACGCCTTGTCCTTTCAAATAATAACGAACTAACTCCTCAACAATCTCATCGCGCTCGTATTTGCGGATTTGATTGCGGGCATTGTTATAGCGAGGTACGTACGCAGGATCGCCACTGAGTACGTATCCCACGATTTGATTGATTGGATTGTATCCTTTTTCATTGAGCGACTTGTAGACATCGGTCAAAGTCTCGCTAATTTCCTTTTTATTTGAATCATCGAGATTAAAACGTACTGTTTCATCTGTAAATCCCACAATTACACCCTCTTTCTTTAGAATATCCCTATTATAGCATAATTATAGGCTTTTCACAAATTTAATTCACCCGAATTCTCCTAATTTTTCAATAAGCTTTAGCTAATATTTATCCGAAGTCTGGCTCTGAAATCCAGCAAAAATCCAGCTCTCTTCAGAGAACTGGATGGAAACTTCCTAATTTGAAGACGGCACTTCCACACCGTCGCTTCCCTTAAACTTGTTCAGCAATTCTTCCGGAGTCAGGGTCTCGATCTGCTCAAACAGCTGCGCGTAGTTTGGAAGCTTTTTGGCTGCTTCGTAGTCTAGATTCTCAGGATCGATAGTCATCTCCAGAGAAATCTCTTCCGCTGTCATATCTGTTTTCAAGTCAAGACCGGTGATATTCACCGCCTCTTTCAGCCCCAGTGCTTCCTCGATCAAAGACAGCATTTCTTTCTTTACAGTGGAAACATCCTGTTTTGACAGAGCTTCCTTGATGTTGTCAGGAATAGCCTTGCTGACATGCAGGATAACCTTCTCATACTTCTGTCCGCTGTAGCTGACTGTTAAGATTCTGGTTTCTTTCCCATGTTCTAATTGCTTCTCAGTTTTATAGGACTTAGTGACAATATCTCCTTTTCCAGCCCCTCCCTGTGAGGATGAACTGTTATTTGACTGCTGACTGCAAGCTGTTAAGATTGCCAAAGCTGCCAGCAAAAAGACAATTAATTTTCTCATGTCTTATCTCCTTCAATATTGAGCTGATTTTATCATATCATTATAAAAACGGCGCTGTCAAACTGATTGTCACTCTGTCATTAAAATGTAATAAAAAAGAGCAGATTATTTCTGCTCTTCTGCTCCATTCATCAGGAGATTGTTGATATATTCTTCTGGCGTCAGCTTAATCATTTCTTTGAGCTTGAGATTTTGAAAATAAGGCATAGACGCTGCTTTTTCGATATCCAAACTCTCAAAGTCATAGGTGGAAGTCATTTTCAGCTCGTTCTCATTCAAAATTGTCACTGAACCGCTAAAGCCTTGAAGTCCACGAGCCTGCACATAGTCTGCATCCTGCTCCAGTGACTCATTGAGCGACTTCTGCGCTTCCTCCAGCCCCATTTGCTTGATGGCTTCTTTCATCTCATCATCAGTCGCAGTCAGCCTTTCAATAACCAAGCGTTTAAAATGCTCTCCCTGATAAGTCACTGTCTGGCTCTGCTGGCTTCCTCGTTCATCCTTTGGAAAAACAAGTGTCCGAGTAATCACTTCCTGCTGCTTAGCATTATCAATGATAGGCAAATTATTGCTGATTTCTTTCTTGTCAGCCGCATTCGAATTCGTCTCTGTTTTTTTATGTCCACAGCCTGCTAACAACGCCACACTCAATCCCAGTCCTAATAAAATTTTCTTCATCTTCCATCCTCCTCAGAGATATTGTATCACAGTTCTGCTCCTTGTCAATCCATCCAGTCGCCAAAGACTGTGCTGTCAACCCTAACAAAAAGAAGAGCCGTGATTCTCTTCCCGACTCTTTCAGTTATATTCAAAGATTAGAGAGCTGCCCGCAGACGAGCTTCTGCATTTTCAACATTGCGAACAGAACGTGGCAGAAAAGCACGGATATCATCTTCTTTGTAACCAACTTGGAGACGTTTATCATCCACTAAGATAGGACTTTTCAAAATACGCGGGGTCTCCATGATGATGTCAAGAACTTCATTGACACTCAACTCTTCAATGTCAACACCCAAACCTTTAGCATAGCGGTTTTTTGATGAAACAATGCTCGCGATACCATTTTCTGTTTTGGTTAAAATATCCAGAAGTTCCTCTTTGGTGATGCCTTCTTTTCCTAAATTTTGTTCTTTATAAGTTAATTGATGAGCGTTTAGCCAGGTTTTTGCTTTTTTACAACTAGTACAACTTGAGACAGTATAGATTGTGATCATGTAAGTACTCCTTTCGCTACACGATACTAATATCGTAGTCTATTATATCACAAAAACCATCGGTCTTGCGACCTATTTTGCAAAATTACTCTTCAATTTCGATGGCATCGTCCAAATCCAGAGTCACTTCTTCCATCGTTTCCACAGGGCTGTCAGCCTTGCTACCAACCGCTTCTGCTAGCTCATCGCCTTCAATCAAACCATAGCGGACACGAACCTGACGGTCAATTTCGTCAAAGACTTCTGGATGATCCGCCAAGTATTTCTTGGCATTTTCGGATCCTTGACCGATTTTTTCATCATTGTAGGAGTACCAAGCACCAGCTTTTTTGATGATATCCAAATCAGTCGCAATCTTAATCAGCTCACCTGTCTTAGAAATACCTTCTCCGTACATGATTTCCACGAAAGCTTCCTTGAATGGCGGAGCTACCTTATTTTTAACAACCTTGATCTTGGTTTCTTTACCAACATTGGTATCCTTCTCATCACCAGTTCCCTTGATTTGAGTATTGCCACGAACATCCAAACGTACAGAAGCATAGAACTTCAGTGCACGACCACCTGGTGTTGTTTCAGGATTACCAAACATTACGCCAACTTTTTCACGCAGCTGGTTAATGAAAATCGCAATCGTCTTCGTTTTGTTGATAGAAGCAGACAGTTTGCGCATAGCCTGGCTCATCATCCGAGCCTGCAAGCCGACATGGCTGTCACCAATATCGCCATCGATTTCCGCACGCGGTACCAGGGCTGCAACTGAGTCCACAACCACCAAGTCCACCGCACCTGAGTCGATCAGCTTGCCAGCAATTTCCAGTCCCTGTTCGCCAGAGTCAGGTTGAGACAGCAGCAACTCATCAATATTAACACCTAGAGCAGCCGCGTATGACGGATCCAAAGCATGCTCAGCATCGATAAAAGCTGCGATACCACCTTCTTTTTGCGCTTGAGCAACTGCGTGAAGAGCAACGGTTGTCTTACCAGAAGACTCCGGACCGTAAATTTCAATAATCCGTCCCTTAGGATAACCGCCAGCACCAAGAGCAATATCCAAGGCCAAAGAGCCTGAACTCATGACTTGAACCTTTTGCTCTGCTCGCTCGCCCAGGCGCATAATGGCTCCCTTACCGAAGTCCTTTTCAATGTTTTTCAGGGCATTATCCAAGGCTTTTTGGCGCTCATCGCCGAATTTCTTTGAGATTTCGTCTAATTTTTTTTGTTTCTTTGCCATTTATTTCTCCTGTTTTTTCTAAAATGTCTTTTGGCCATCTGTTAATTATACCAAAATTCAGCTATTTAATAAAGTTTTTCGTACTAGGTTGAAGGCGTGCAGAACAGCAATTTTCCGCACATCGCGCCGACTGCGTCCAGCAATATTGACCTTAATAGTTTCCGTTCCAGCAGCACTAGCTAAGCCGATAAAAACAGTCCCTGCTGGATGGCCTTCCAGTGACTCTGGGCCTGCCACACCTGTCAGACTGACAGCTAAGTCGCTTTCGGTCAGCTCTCTAGCCTGCTCTGCCATTTTCCCAGCCGTAAAAGCTGAAACGACACCGTGCTTCTCCAGGTCTCCCAACGGAATATCCAACATCCGGCTCTTTTCCTCCATGCTGTAGGTGACAAAGCCACCTGAAAAAATGGAAGAGGCTCCAGCAAAATCTGCCAAAGTCGCTTGAAAGAGGCCAGCTGTTAGACTCTCTGCCGCTGAAATCGTCTTCCCTTGACTCTTCAGCAAGTCAAAAGCCACCTGTGCCAAGGAATTGTCATCCCTATAACCATAGAAAATATCTGACAGTGACTGCCCCTCAAAAGTCTTATGTGCCAAAATTTCCTTTTCCACAGCCTCAAACTTGGTGTCAGCTTCTGCCTGACTCAGAGCCTTGGTGGACAGTCGCAGGGTAACCTCTCCCGTCTTTGCATAAGGAGCAATGGTGGGGTCACTCTGCTGCTCAATCATCTCTGACAAAATAGTCACTAGCTGACTCTCGCCGATACCAAAGAAGCGCAGCACCCGTGAATACAATTTCTGACCTGTGGATAAGAGGGGAACCAGCTCGTTATTGACCATGGGCTTGAGCTCACTAGGCGGGCCAGGCAGGACTACATAGGTCACTCCGTCTGCTTCTAACAATCCTCCGACAGCTAAGCCGGTCGCATTTGGTAACGGAGTTGAGCCTTCGACCAGCTGGGCCTGACGCTCATTATTGGGCGTTCGAGCATAATCTGGCCGGCTAGCAAAAAAGCGATCCAGCTTTTCCACAGCCTGTGAGTCAAAATTGAGCTCACGTCCTAAGAACTTAGCCAAGGTCTGCTTGGTCAAATCATCCTCTGTTGGCCCCAAGCCTCCTGTTAGGATAATCAGATTACTACGCCCTTGAGCAATTTCCAAAACAGAGAGGAGACGATTTTCATTGTCCCCTACTGCTGTCTGAAAATAGACATCAATCCCCAGACTCGCCAGTTTTTCAGATAAAAATTGGGCATTGGTATTGACAATCTGACCTGTTAGAATCTCTGTGCCCACAGCAATAATTTCTGCTTTCATAGAACCTCCTACCTTACTATTCGGAATTGGCTTTATTTTATCACAAAAAATCTTAAAAAAGTTGATTTTCATTTCAGGAAATAAAAAGAGCTGTCAAGCTCCTTGACAAACTTGTCAACATGCTGTGGAAAACTTTTAAAAAGGACTGGTGTTATGCAGAATAACTAGATTGTTAGGGAAATGCTATTGGCAAATGGTTTCATTATTTTTATAATA
>CAUVQK010000033.1:0-7916 GCA_963553705.1 uncultured Streptococcus sp. | reverse complement strand
TATATATTAATATTTTACACAAGGAGGTGGTCCTATGTCTTTCCCCACATCATCGGCTTTGATTGAGTTTCTCATCTTAGCCATCCTTGAAAAAGACGATTCCTACGGTTATGAAATCAGCCAGACGATTAAGCTGATTGCCAATATCAAAGAATCAACACTTTACCCTATTCTGAAGAAGCTGGAGCAAAATGACTGCCTCACGACTTATTCGCAGGAGTACCAAGGACGAAAACGAAAATACTATTCACTCACTGCCTACGGGCATGAACATCTACTCACTCTAAAAGAAGAGTGGCAAACTTATACTACGACCATCAGCGGTATCATAGAAGGGAGCATCCGTCATGACAAGAACCGAGTATCTAGCTGAGCTAGAAAAATATCTGAAAAAACTGCCACGCAAGGACTATGAGGAAACTATGGATTACTTCACTGAGTACTTCGACGAGGTAGGACCAGAGGGCGAGGAAGCCGCTATTGCTGATTTAGGCAGCCCTAAGGAAGCGGCCCACGAGATTATGTTGAATCTTTTGGACAAAAAAGTTGAGGAAGATAATCAAGACAGCAGTTCATCAAAAAACACTAAGAACATCGTCCAGATTGCTATCCTATCCATTTTGGCAGCACCTTTGGCTATTCCGCTCTTTATAGTAGCAGCACTTTTGACTTTCGTTTTCTTCCTCTTAGTCTTTATCTTTGCTCTAGTCATGGCTATAGGTGCCTTTGCCTTCTTTATTTTTGGAATCAGCCTGATCTGGGACACTTTGACTGTGGGACTGACGACATCTATCCCGGCCTTCCTGTTTACTCTGGGGCTCAGTGTTCTAGCTCTGGGACTGTCTGGCATCTTCTACGCAGGCATTTCTCCTGTTACTCAGTTTGGCAAGGCTGGCTTTGTCAAACTAGCTCAACTTTTCGCAAAGAAAGGAGCACGTCATGGCTAACATCAAATTGAAAAAACCTCTTTTATCTGCAGCTATTTTAGCCTGCCTCTTTGGTGGAGCCTTGACAACTATCGGCTCCATGACAGGCGGTGTCAATGACTTGGTCAATTCTGCCAAAAGCAAGGTAAAACTAACGAAAAAAGAAGAAAGCTTCTCTGATCTTTCTTCCCTAAATATTAACTTAGCGGCTAGAAACCTCGTCATCAGCGAATCTCCTGATGACAAGGCTCACTTGACCTATTACCAAAGCGATGGTAACTATCAGATTGACGGAAGCTCGCTTGGAAAAATAACAACAAGTTCTGAAAACGGAAACTTAAACATCAAGGAAGATGGTGCAGGCTCCTTCCACATAAGCGCTGGCATCCGCTCCTTACTCAGCTTATTTGACCAAGAATCTCAGGGGAAGCGTACTGTGCAGCTTTCCCTGCCCAAGGGGACCAAGCTTGAGACATTCAGCGGCAGTTCGTCACTAGGAGATGTTACGCTGTCCAATCTATCAGCCAAAAATGCTGACTTCTCTCTATCCAATGGCTCATTGACTGTGAATGATAGCCAATTCGCATCTGGTAAATTTAAGAACTCTCTGGGAGACATTACCCTTAATAACAGTCAGATTAGCTCTGGAAAAATCATTGATTCTTCGGGTACCATCACTCTGAGCACCAGCCAGTTCGCATCGGGCGAAATAGCAAACTCTCTGGGAGAGGTTAATCTAAACTCGAGCAAAATCTCCGACAGCACTCTGAAAATCTCAAGCGGCTCACTGAACTCTGAACAGTTGGAATTAGCTGGTACAATCTCTATCACTGACCAACTGGGCGATATTAATCTGCATCTGGTTTCTGGCAGTTTGTCGCAGCTATCCTTTGATCTGAAAACGGATCTAGGTGAAATTGACATCCCTAGTGGTATAAGTGTAGAGCACACTAAAGGCGATGAACTTGGCGGCTCTGCCATCCGTAAAGTCGAAAATCCGACAACTACACTTACTGCCAGCGCCCAAAGCGGCAGCATTAAGCTCAGCGAATAAATCATAGAAAAGAATATATACAATCAGGGAGTCCTCAACGGCTCCCTTTTTTGATAAAAATTCCCGCAATCCCCTAAGATTGCTTTACAGGCCTTGGCCTTTGTGCTATGATATTCTATAAAAATTTATCATAAGGAGGTCCCTATGAAAAAACTCACACCTAGTATGCACATTCGGGTTGTCAGCCCCTCGTCGTCAATCGAACACATCGGTGGCTTTGAGGCCAATCTAGCCGCCAAGGAGCGCTTGGAAAAGCTAGGATTTACCGTGTCTTTTTCGGAGCATTATCTGGAAAATGATATGCTAGGCTCTGCCTCCATTGAAAGCCGGGTGGCAGACATCCATGCTGCCTTCGCAGATGACTCCGTTGATGCTATTCTGGCCACTATCGGCGGTTTCAACTGCAATGAGCTCCTGCCCTATCTGGACTTTGAGTTGATTGCTAGAAATCCTAAGATTTTCTGCGGCTACTCAGACACGACAGCCTTGCTCAACGCTATTTATAGCAAGACCGGCATGAAAACCTACATGGGACCGTCCTACTCCAGCTTTAAAATGGATGCCCTGCAGGACTATCAGACCGAGAGCTGGCTCAAGGCCGTCAGCCAGACTTCTTATGAATTGACTCCTAGTGAAAAATGGGGCGACAATGCTTGGTATCTGCCTGATGCCCCACTGACCTTCCATGAGACGGAGTGGAAAGTTTATCACCACGGGCAAGCCCAAGCCACTGCTATCGGCGGTAATCTCTCCACCTTCTCACTCCTGCGTGGAACACCCTATGCCCCAACAGATGAAAACTATGTCCTCTTTGTTGAAGAGGCCGAGGAAGATGATTATGTGGAGTTTGACCGCAATCTAGCTGCCCTCCTTCAGGCCTATCCTAACCCACAGGCCCTCCTCATCGGCCGCTTTCCAAAAGAATGTCAGATGACGGAGGAGCTGCTCCTTTATATCTTGGATAAACATCCTATTCTAAAGACAATTCCCGTCCTCTATGACTTGGACTTTGCCCATACTCAGCCACTCTTTACTATCACCATCAGTGCTCAAGTGACTGTGGATACAGAAAAATTATCTATAAGAATTGATGAATAGTAAGAAATCCTCATTCCAGCTGGAATGAGGATTCTTCTCTTTCATTAGGTACTATTTCATTGTTATCTCATCAGCTTTTTTATCGTCCACCAAAACCGCCTTGGCCGCCTGGGGCACCGCCGCCACCAGGTCCACCAGAGCCGGGTCCGTCTGCTGTGATTTCTGTTCGGCTCTCACCATTGACCGTGATGGTACCACCAGTGTAGGTAGCTGTTCCGTCAAAGTCAAAGGCAGATACCGTAGAAGTAATATCCAAGTTTCCTCCTGACATAATGACATCGCCGTTAGAGTCGATAGCATCGGTATCGCCTTCACCGACCTCGACCTTGATATCGCCACCGGTAATCTTGATAAAGATATCAGCTCCAGTTACGTCACTAGCTGCATTAATACCATCATCCGTCGCATAAAAGTCCAGCTTACCGCCGTTAATGGTGACATTGGTTCCTTCCAGAGCTTCTACACTCTTGGAAACTGTAATCGTCCCACCATCAATCAAAGCGATATTGCTAGCGTGTAGACCATCATCACCTGCATTAATCGTGATGGTGCCGGACTGGATATAGAGATTCCCCAGAGAAGTATCTTCATCATTGTCTGCATGGATAGCATCTTCTGTCGCTGTGATATCGATAGTAGCGTCCTTGATATTAATGGCTGAAGCTGCAGACAGACCATTCTTAGCTGCCTTGAGCGTATAAGTGCCACCTGTCACCCGCAAGGTCTGCTCAGACTTAATCGCTGTTTCATACTTGCCGTCAACTGTCAGACTTCCAGAGCCATTGAGAGTCAGGTCAGAGTTACTATAGATAGCTGCATCTGCATCCGTATTACTGTGATTTGATGAGTCTGAGATGGTGTTTTGGCTGCCGTCAGCCAGAGTCAGGCTTGTTTTACCCGCATTTTCTACTAGAATAGCTGCGTCTGTCCCACTCATGGTTACGCCATTTAGGACAATTTGAACCTTGTCGCTATCACCTGCTTTGACGACAATCTGCACATTTTCACTCGTTCCGGAAACGACATAGGTCCCAGCTTCTGAGATTGTCACAGTAGAGCCGGAGACGCTAGCGCCGTCACCAGAGGTCTTAGCACTAGAGCCGCTCAGCCTGATGGTCGTCGCCTTAGACTCATCATAAGAAGCGTCTGAGTCTTCTGAAGCAAAGTAATCAGAGGTATTGGTCTTGGTCTGACTGGTGCTTGTAGCATTAGCAGCCTGGGTAGTGCTTGAAGCTGTAGAGCTGCTGGCATTTGAGCTGCATGCTCCTAGCACTGCTGTCATCAAGACCAGTGGAATCATCAATTTAATTTTTTTAAGAGTTGATTTTGATTGTTTCATTTTTCTTTTCCTATCTATTTTATTTGCTGCTGATACAGTTTGCCTTTTTATAGGCAAAGCCGTATTTGGAGAAAGAGCTCGGAGACAGTTGGTAGCGATCCATGATCTCGCTCAGCCATAGCGGACAAGCTTCTGGAATCTTAACTTCCATAATGACTTGATTGGCTGGCAGGAGGTAATCTCCATGGCGACCAGCCAAGAGACTCAGATCATAAGGACGGTAGGTCAGGTCGTGATCAAAGGTAATCCGAATACGCTCGTCCTCAATCCCTTTCATCGAATAACGATTGTAGCCGATATACATCATAGGCTGAATATGGACAAAATGCTGGGTCAGCCAAACCATTTCCTTATCTATCTGAAGGTCAGTCAGCTGACTATAATCACCATCCAGATAGGCTTCTGCTGTCAGCAAATCTGCTGCAAGCCGGCGTTTGGTGACTAGACCTTCTGTATTTTTCTTGATTTCCAAAAAGACTTGACTATCTTCGGTCGGATGCTCTTGATAAGTCCGCAAGCGCACCTTCTCGTCAAAGCAAGGATTTTCCAAGGACTCACGAATGAGCTGATAAAACGGCGTATCGTAGTAGAGATTGTTAATGGTCGAATAAGCTCGCTCATCCTCCACCAGATAGCCTTCAAACTCTAGCAATAAATCCAATAAGGTTTCCTTGGAAATGATGTATTTGGTTTCAAAGCGCTGAAAATGATGTTGAAAAAATTTTTCTGCCATGGGCTTCTCACCTCTCTATCTTTCTTGAATGTAATGCAATTTTAAAGATGAAAACTTAAAAGAAAGATAAAGAAAACTTAAAGAAAACAAAACATCTCCCTTTTCAGGAGATGTTGATGAGAGAAAAAATAAACGAATTACAGATAGACTTTTCATCTACATTTTTACAGATTCATCAGATCAAGAACCCTAAGCTAGCTGTTTTTTATCTGTTCGATAGACCAGAGTACCAAGTGCCATGAAAAGAACTAAAACGAAAGCAAGGAAGAGCACCTGACTACCAATTTGACCATTCATGGAAATCGTTTGGCGCAAGCCCGATACAGAATAGCTCATTGGCAGCCAAGGGTTGATAACTTGGAAAATCTTACTAGTCAGCTCCAGCGGATAGGTTCCTGCACTAGAAGCCAGCTGTAAAAGCAAGAGAATCAGAGAAGCAAAGGCGCCGAGCTTGCTATCCCAAGTAACCAAAGCCGTCACAAGAGCCATAAAGGTCATGCTGGCTAGGACAATCAAACCAAGGGTTGCCCACTCATGGTTAGCAGATAGCCCTATCAAGTGCACAGCACCATAGACCAAAACACCCGCCACGACAGAAATGACTCCATTTACCTCTATACGGGCCTTCAGCCAATCTCGTTTCGTCTTAGGTTCTTGACCCGATGGAAGTGTGCTAAAGATGATATTAGTTGAAATAGCTGCCACAAATAAAGCTACTGAAATCATATATGGCGCCATCCCAATTCCGTTTTTTTCTACCCTATTCTCATCTGTCTTGCTCAGCGTCAGAGGATCTGCTAGAGTTTTTGCATTGTCTTCCTTGGTAGAAACAGTTGACAATTTATCGCCTGCATCCGTGAGGCCATTGGACAAATCACTCGTTCCCACAGTAAGTTTAGAGAGATTATCCGTTAAAGCACTGCTGCCATCAGCCAGCTTTTCTGTGCCGCTCGCTAATTGATTGGTTCCATCTGCTAATTTCCCGAAACTAGAGGTCAATTCTGGCGATTTATCTGTTAATTGAGCTGCCCCGTTTGCTAATTTTGTTGTATTTGCTAGCAAATCAGGGTTCTTACTTGCCAAAGCTGATGTCCCCTCAGATAGCTGACCGACTGCATTGGTATAACTTGTCACCCCTTGTTCCAATTGTGTCGCGCCAGTCGTTAGTTTATCATTTAAGGTGTCTACACCTGCGACTAGTTGATTGGCTCCTCCGCTTGCTGAATCGAGGCTAGTACTCACTGTTGATAAGCCATTATAAAGGCCATTGATCATGTTAGCTGCCTGTGGAAGAACTTGATTTGATGCGCCTTCTAACTGACTAATTTTTGTTTGACTAGCGCCTTTTATCGTTTCAAGAGAAGCCCTCATCGTATCAACTTCTGATAAAATTGCCTGAGCAGATTGGTCGCTTCCCGCTTGACTAGCACCGACTGCTGCAGCAATCTCTGCCTGAGCCTCGCTAGAAAGTCCTTGATAAGCACTGGTCCCTTGGACACTTGCTAAAGCTGCAGTCTTGGCATCCTGATTGTTATTGATAATGGCTTGAGCGGATGCTGCTATGCTAGTCAGTGAAGCTTCAATGCTGTCTGTTGATACTGCTGAGTCACTTGCTGCAGCTTGAATACTAGCATTCAACTGAGTCAAGCCAGTTGCCAAATCATTCACATTTTGCTGATTGTTAGCTAAGGTTGTATCTACCGATGACTTTAATGTAGCCAAGCCAGTGTTCAGATTCGTTACACCTGTCGATAAGGCCTGAACTCCATCTCCTGACTGGGTGAGCTGTTGGACTCCACCCAATAAGTCTGCTGATCGACCCGACAGCTGATTCGCACCTGTGGCCACAGTACTTACACCATTTGCATAAGTGTTTATCCCGTTTGACAAACTACCCAGTCCAGACGATACTTGTGCAACACTCCCAGTATAAGTCTGTAGTCCTGTATTAAATTGAGCTGCACCGGACGATAATTTGTTCGTAGCTTGATTCAGAGTTCTTAAGTTATCTGCAATTGTCTGACTGCCTGAACCTAGTTGTTGGCTGCCAGATGCTAATTGCTGAGCACCATTAGATGCCTTAACCAATCCCGTTTTTAGATCTCCCATATTCTTAAATATGGCGCTTGTATAAGTATCCGTCACATTTTGCGCCACCGTCTGCTTCAAAGAAGCCATGGCTGAATCACTCATCTTACCAGCAATAAAACTGTGGCCGCTAGACGTTTGATAGTCAATCTTCATTTGCTTAGGATTATCGGTCAAAATACTGGCTGCACGTTCAGATAAATCACTTGGAAGCGTCACAACCATGTAGTAATCACCCTTTTCCAAACCATTTTGAGCATCTTCTTTACTGACGAAGTGAAAATCCAGATTTTTATTTTCCTTGAGGCTGGAAACAACATCCTCGCCTATAGACAAAGTCTTGCCACTAGCAATTACAGCTTTATCCTGATTGACGACCGCCACTGGCAAGTCTGATACCTTTCCATACGGATCCCACATGGAGCTCAAGAAAATAACATTATACAAGGCAGGAATCAAAGATACTCCTAACATCACAATGATAAAAGTCGGCTTTTTTAAAATAGCTTTCCATTCTCTTAACATGTCTATCTCCTAAAATTATACACAGTGTCCAAATTTCGATAAAATTGATTATACACCAATCGAAAATTATTACAAGTTTATTCTTTAAAAATTGGACATAGTGTCTAATTTTGTTTGAAAAGATTATAGGGAAGCGGAATAAATTGGTTCTAC
>CAUVQK010000032.1:0-7935 GCA_963553705.1 uncultured Streptococcus sp. | reverse complement strand
TTTGTTTTCAAAAAAGAACTCCTAAAAGGAGCTCTAGTTTCAATGTTTATTTTACCATATCGGGATCATAGTCATAAAATCCTGTATCGAGAAAACGATTTTTCGGATGCAGTTTATGAATCTCCTCATCCAGCACAAATGCTTGGTCTGAGCTAAACTTGCCTGCTTCAATCAGATCTCTCGCCTCTACAAAAATCTTAGCAATCTCGACAAAGTTGTGACCAGGTGTGTAGAGACCTTCCAACTTCCAGTTGCAGAAGCCATGGTCAACCAATTCTATCAGCTTGGTCATCAAATCCAAGTCATTATTGGCAAAAATATGAGTACCATGATTGTCCTCAAAAATCGAGTAATGGCTCTGTGGATCGCTTGGTTCCGCCAGAAAGAGGTCTCGCTCCCGTGTCTTTTCATCATCGATATGAGTAAAATTATAGTAATTCTGCAAAAGAGGACGCTTGGAGTGATGGATAACACTAGCTCCGTAAACCAAGACTTCAGCAGGAATTTCCAGAATCTCTGGCATCTTAAAAAGCTCTGCAGAAGGAATCTCACGCGCCAAGACAGCTTCTGAAACACCAGCGTTCTTAGCCCAAAAGTTAATCTGTCGGCTGCTGGTAACCATGGTCGAAGCATCGTAAATGGTTTTTAATTTGTAGCCGTCGCGCTGCAGCACATAGAAAACACCAGCATCCCCAACGGTAATATAATCTGCTCCAATCTCCTGCAAAAAATCAAGGTAGGGCTTGATATTATCCATCATTTCCTGATGCATGAGCGCGTTCACCGCAACGGTCAACTCTTTTCCTGCTTGGTGAACCAAGTCAGAAATTCGATTTAATTCGTCTAAACTAAAATTATGAGGCAAACGAAGGCCGTAATTTTTCTCACCGACATAAATTCGATCGACATTCGCCTCCAAAAGTTCTTCAACTTGTTCTACACTTTCAGCTGTTGCTGTAATAATTATCTTTTTCATAAAACCATTATAGCAAAAAAATATAAAGGAGTGGTTTTTCATTCGAATTTATTCGTTTTGTAATCCTTTTGTAATATTTAAAGCTGCAAAAAAATGGTAGAATTAGAGGGTACTGTAAGGAGAGAGAATTATGCACGTAAGAAAATACCAACAATATGATGACCCAACTGACTACTACTACCAAGAAATTGAATCTGAACAAACACCACTCTATCAAGAGTACTTACCTGAAGCAGAAACATCACCAAGATTAAGCGAACTCTTTTTCTTCTTAAATATTGCTGTTTTCTGTGTCTTGACAGTTTTGTTTAGCTTTGTATTTTTGAGTTTGAAAATGAATACATTTATGTCTTTCGCTTTGGCCATTGCTTCCAGCTTGATTAGCATCCAATCTTATCGCCTGTTCGCAAAGAAACGCCAAACTAGCAAATAAACCAACCTTGTGATTCTACGATTTTAAAATATAAGAAAAACCGACGACGCTTTAAGTCCTCGGTTCTTTTTTTCGTTCTTGTAAACAAAGAAGACTAGCAAAATTGCTAGTCTTCTTTGTTTTATTTTTCTTCTTGACTGTCTGTTTCAACAGCCTTTTCTTCTTGTCCTTCTGTCGCTTCTGCTCCGAAGTCAATGATGATTTCTTCTGAAGGTTCCTCTTCTTCCTCTTGGGAGTTCACAGGCTCTTCCTCTGCATAGCTGCTTTCTTCTTTATCAAATTTTTCTTTGATTTCGTTAAACTTATCTTGTGAGTAGTCAACGACAGATTTTGTCGTTTCTTTGACAGATTCGATGACTGTTTCAGTTGTAATCTCGCCTTTCTCAACCTTTTCTTTGGTTTGTTGAATTGCACTGACAGCTTGATTTGAAAAGTCTTTAGCAGACTGAACGACAGCTTCGTGAATATCATCAGGATTTTCTTGGTATTCCTTAACAAAGTCTCGAACCTTATCTGTCGTTTCCTTTCCTTTCTTACTGGTCAGAAAATAAGCAGCAGCTGCACCAGTAACGGCGCCCAATAACAGTGATGAAAATTTTCCCATAATAAACCTTCTTTCTTATTTTTTAAACAATTTTGAAGCAAAACGCAAAGCAGATAAACCAGCCGTAGTTTTGACGGTTCCCTTACCAGCAGACACTGCTTTTTTACTCAGCGTACGCGCCTGAACGTTTAAATCTGAAACAGACTCAGACAGGTCTGCAACAGCTGTAAACAAAGGATCAATAGTTGCGACTTTTTGATTGATGTCGTCAGTTAAGACATTGACCTTGGCCAGTAAATCATTGGTTTGGTGAAGGGTCACGTTGACATCAGAAGTCAAGACCTTAATGGTATTTTCTGTTTCATCTAGCATCTTACCAGCTTTCTCGCCCAGATTTTTGACAGTAATCGTCAAGTAAATCACGAAGATAATGAGGGCTACCGCCAGTAAAGCATAAGCAATTTCAATTATCATATTTCTCTCCTTTCATCGCAGACATCTCTTAGAAGAGTCAACGGATCTATTATTTCTTATTCTTGATAATAAGGGGCTTTCTTTTTTCTTTGGTAAATGATGATGCCGATTCCGACAAAAATAAGAATCAGCGACAGCCATTGGGAAACGCGCAGACCAGCAAACATAAGACTGTCCGTCCGCATACCCTCAATGATCATCCGACCAAAGCCATACCAGATTAGATAGAAGGCGGCGATTTCTCCCTGCCTCAGCAACTTAGGCCGACGGCGGAGAACAATAATCAAGATAAAGCCAATTAGGTTCCATACAGATTCATAGAGGAAAGTTGGCTGTCTGTAACTGCCTTCGATATACATATTCTCACGAATAAAGCTAGGCAGGTAGTTCAAACTCTTAACTGCCGCACCATAGGCTTCATGGTTGGCAAAATTTCCCCAGCGACCAATACTCTGGGCAATCATCACGCTTGGTGCTGCGATATCCAGAAAATCGACTGGGTGAATCAACCTTCTCCGACAGAAAAAGTAGAGAACGATAGCACCAGCTATCAGCCCACCGTAAATGGCAATCCCGGCTATTCCCCCATTCCAAAAATCAATGATTTTTATCAGATTCTTACCGTAATAATCCCATTCGAAGGCCACGTAATAAAGTCGAGCCCCCACGATGGCTACGGGAAAAGCCACTAGGATAAAATCCAAAATATCATCAGGAATAATCTTCCGACGCGGAGCCTCTTTCATAGCCAGATAGACGGCCAAGACCAAGCCTGTGACAATACAGATGGCATACCAGCGAATACTGATAGGCCCAAGTTGGATAGCTACTGGATCAATCATGTTTCACCTCATTCCGGCTAATTAAATCGGTGAGGCGCTCTTCAAAGATCTTAGTAGCATCATAGCCCATTTGCTTAGCTCGATAGTTCATCGCCGCAGCCTCAATCACGACAGAGATATTGCGTCCGGTCTTCACAGGAATCCGAATACGTGGAATTCTGACGCCGGCAACCTCCAGCTCTTCTGTATCATTGCCCAGACGATCAAAGGTCTTATGGACATCAAAGTTTTCCAGATAGACAGCTATCTGAACCTGAGAAGAATCTTTGACAGCGCTGGCTCCATAAAGGCTCATGACATCAATGATACCAACACCACGAATTTCCAATAGGTGTCGCAGGATTTCAGCTGGCTCTCCCCAAAGTGTCATTTCATCCTTGGCATAGATATCCACTCGATCGTCCGCAACCAAACGATGGCCACGCTTAACCAACTCAAGCCCTGTTTCACTTTTTCCAATTCCGCTGTCCCCTTGAATGAGAACCCCCATGCCATAGATGTCCATCAGAACACCATGAACACTGGTTCTCTCAGCCAGCCGGGAATCAAGATAGCTGGAAATTTCTCCAGACAAGCGACTGGTAGAGGTTTTGCTTCTAAGAATAGCAATCTGCTTCTCATCAGCAGCGCTAATCATTTCTTCAGGAATCTCTAAATTTCGAGCAATGATAATCACCGGCGTCTCAGGCTGGAACATTTTCAGCAGCACCTGATGGCGATTATGAGAGCTCATCTTCATCAGATAAGACCACTCTTTCATCCCAATCAGCTGTATCCGCTCGGGTGTATAAAAATCAAAATATCCAGTCATTTCAAGTCCAGGCCGAGAAATATCTGAAGTTTTTATTTCTTTCTCCAGTAAAACTTTATCTCCGTACTCCTGAGACAGGCGGGATATTTTTAAGAGGTCTTTGACCTTTACCGACATTGTCTTCTCCCTTCAAATTTGTCTTCCTCTATTATAGCAAATTTTCACCTCAAAAGAATCCTTAAGATTGATTTTAGGTCGAAAAAATATTTTGATTTAAATCAACTTTTTAGTAAAAATAGAAAAACAGACATGATATTAGTCAAGCAGGCTGTTAAGAATCTTCTTTTGGTTATTAAAACAAGGATGGTTTTCTACAAAATCTGGGACCTCTTTCAGAGGCAACCAGACATGAGCATCTGTTTCACTTGCCTGATAGCGGACTTGACTCTTATCGCCAGACACAAGCACTTCATAATAATCGAAATGGCACTGGTCTTTGATAGAGCACACCTGCTCCAAAAGTCTGATGCTGTCAGGAACCAGACCAGTTTCCTCTTTTAACTCACGCAGGGCGGCTGTCTGACTATCCTCTCCTGCCAGTACACTACCTCCCGCTCCGAACTCATAGTAGCCAGGATAGAGACTTTTATTTGCTGACCGCCGCATAAATAGAATATCACCATCCTGATGGCGAACCAAGACATTGACACAGAGATGAAACTGTCCTTCAGGAATTTTTTCTCCTCGAACCAGGAGATGAGGGAGTTGATTTCGATTTAAGTCATAAGCATTCCAAACTTCTGTCATATTCCCTCCTTGGATGAATTACTACTATTTTGGTGGGATTTTCAAGTGTCAATTTACCTGGTTTTCTATCCTGCTTCTTTTTGAGAGTTTATCTAAAAGAAGCAAGCAGAAAATTAATCACGGCATAGAAATGTCTTACTAAAACATTCCCTTCTTCAAGTAAAAAATCGGGAGTGTATCCCGAATTTTTCTATCTTATTAAGAATTACCAAAACCAGCCGTCTTTATCGTCTTTGATAGCTTCAGCTTCTTTTCGTTTGCGTGGGCCAGTTCCATACATTTCCTCTTCTATATCTTCTTTATAGGGCATAACCATAGCCAGCAGGATATAGATGAGAATTCCCAAGCCGAAATTGACCACAGTAAAGATAATAAAGAGGAAGCGCACTAGGCTCAGATCAAAATCAAATTTATCAGACAGACCGGACAAGACACCGGAAATCAGTCGATTCTTTTTCAACTTATAGAATTTCACGTTCATGATAGAGACCTCAATGATCATATTTACTTTATTCTACCATATTTTACAGAAAAACAATCGGGCCAAAGGCTGATTATGACTTAGAAAGTTCATTATTTAAAAAAAGTGAGCTCTTCAATGAACTCTCTTTCTGATTTATCAAGCATTCTCCGACAAACGGAGCTTGCCCATACAGCGTCCGCACCGGTATTTTTGAAGATTGACTCTGCGTCTGCGACGGATAAGTGCTCCGCAGCTCAGGCATTCATAGATGAGAAAGATTTGCGAGTCGGACAAGGATGGAGCGTAGCGCAGACCATCAACTCGCTTGAGCAGGTCTTTAAAATCTCTATCCCCATGGCGGTATCCTTTGCCCTGATAATAGAGGTGATAATGAGCTAACTCATGGCGGACAATTTTTCGAAAGGTCTCCAGCCCAAAAGTTTCATAGATTTTTGGGTTGAAATCCAGATGACCATCTTTAGGAAAGAAGCGTCCCCCTGTAGTACGGAGACGCTTGTTCCAATAAGCTTGGTGACGAAATTCCCAGCCAAAATCTTCAAGAGAAACCTGTTTGACGTACTCAGTTAGATTCATTTGGTGCTATCAGAGAGAGGTTAACTTTCTCCCGTTCCACATCCAGTTTATCCACCCAGACAGTGACCAAATCACCAACAGATAGGACCTGACTAGGATGCTTAATATAGTCTGTGCTCAGCTTGGAGATATGGATAAGACCGTCTTCGTGGATACCGATATCCACAAAGGCTCCGAAATCGACGACATTGCGGACGACACCTTCCAGTTTTTGACCGATACGTAGATCCTTGATGTCTAAGACATCCTGCCGCAAAACTGGTGCGTCAAAGGAATCACGCAAATCTCGGCTAGGCTTGAGCAGATCAGCAATAATATCTTTTAGAGTTTCTTCTCCCAAGCCTAGCTCTGCAGCTAAACTAGCAGTCTGCACTGCTTTTAATTTGGCTTGGGCTGCTTCATCCAAACTGCTGATTTCCAGACGCTTAAAGAGCTCCTCCACCGCCTTATAAGACTCTGGGTGAACGCCTGTATTATCTAACAGATTATCACTTTCAGGAATACGCAAGAATCCGGCTGCCTGTTCAAAAGCCTTTGCGCCCAGACGCGGCACTTTCTTGATGGCCTCGCGAGACCGAATCAAGCCTTCTGTCTCTCGGTATTTGACAATATTTTCTGAAATAGTCTTATTGAGACCAGCTACATGGGCCAGCAGGGCAGGACTGGCGGTGTTGATATTGACCCCGACTTGGTTGACCACTGTATCAACGACAAAGTCCAGACTTTCAGACAGTTTTTTCTGGCTGACATCATGCTGGTACTGGCCAACCCCGATAGACTTAGGATCAATCTTAACCAGCTCAGCCAAAGGATCCTGCAATCGGCGGGCAATGGAAATAGCTGAACGCTTTTCAACCGTCAAATCTGGAAACTCATGACGAGCCAGTTCACTAGCAGAGTATACAGATGCTCCGCTCTCATTGACGATGACATAGCTGACATTTGGATGGGATTTCAAAACTTCTGCTACAAATGCTTCGCTTTCTCGGCTGGCCGTTCCATTTCCGATGGCAATGATTTCCACACCGAACTGCTCAATCAACTCTGACAGCTCCTTCTTAGAAGCTTCAATCTGAGCTGGCTTTGCTGGTGAAACGGGATAGATAACATGAGTCGTCAGCATTTTTCCTGTCGCATCAACAACAGCCAGCTTGGCTCCTGTCCGAAAGGCTGGGTCAAAGCCCAGTACTACGCGACCTTTGAGAGGAGCAATCAGAAGGAGGTGGCGGAGGTTATCTGAGAAGAGCTGAATCGCTCCATCCTCAGCAGCCTCAGTCAGCTCGGTCCTAATACGACGCTCCATGGCTGGAATGATTTTCTTTTTAACTGCTTGCTGAACTGCTTCAATAATATAGGCATTTTTCACCTTGAAACGAACTTCAAAGAAGCGTAAGATCTTCTCAAGATTGTGCTCAAAACCAACCTTGAGAATACCTAGCTTCTCACCACGGTTAAGAGCCAGGGTACGGTAGCCTTGCATAGTCGCTACTTTTTCGGAAAAATCATAATAAATCTGGAAGACCTGCTTTTCATCCAACTCCCCGTCTTTGAGATTGGATACGATAGAAGAATTGGTCTGCATCTCATGGTAGGTCCAAGCCCTCAACTTGGTATCTTCAGAAATCGCCTCAGTCAAAATATCCACTGCTCCTGCAAGAGCAGCTTCCGCTGTCGGAAAGACTTCACTAGTCAGTTTCTCAGCCTCTTCCTTCAGATTAGCCGCATCCTGTAGGATGAAGCGGGCCAAAGGAAAGAGACCTGCTTCACGCGCAATAGTAGCCTTGGTACGGCGTTTCTCCTTGTAGGGCAGATAAAGTTCTTCCACATCAGCCAGCTTTTCAGCAGCCTCAATCTCAGAGCGAAGAGCATCCGTTAGTTTGCTCTGCTCCTCAATCTTAGCTAAGACCGTCGCTTTACGCTCTGCCAAAGCTGTCATGCTCTTATCTAAGTCAATGATTGCCTTAATCTCGACCTCATCTAAATTTCCTGTCATTTCCTTACGGTAACGAGCAATAAAAGGAATCGTATTTCCCTCAGCAGTCAGATCTAGG
>CAUVQK010000031.1:0-8076 GCA_963553705.1 uncultured Streptococcus sp. | reverse complement strand
AATGATAAACTCTTTTATCTTTCTTTGCTTCTGACATCTTCATCACCCACCAAAATTAATAAAGCGAGCAGCTAAATCCATTAACTCATTAAATTTATTCATAACAGTTTCTGGGTTCCAACAACAGTAAGCAAGCAAAAAACCTACCACGATAATCCCAATAATTTTTCCGGTTGAGCGAGAGCTCAAATAAATGAACACCGCTACTCCAATGGCTCCTCCAATACAAAGCCATGCCAAAAAATTATCCAAAATGATTTTCACAAATTCTTTCATTGACTTTTTATTCTCCTCACTTTATTTGTTTTCGGTATTTTTCAGCAATCCCATGCTCAAAACTTTGAACACGGAACGTATCATTTTCTTTGTCTACTTTCAAAGTGACCACAAAGTTTTCTTGATGGGACAGTCCCAGACCGTCCGTAAAGGTAACTTGCAGTACATCTACCAGCTTATCTTTATGATCCTTATCCGTAATAAAATAAGAATAATCAATAGAGGTCAGTTTGTACCCTTCCAAGGGCTGAATATCCTTTGAAAAAGGGGTTAGCTGTGTTTTATCACCGCTGGCATAAGCTGTAAACAAAGCTTGAACATACTCTTTGGCTTTACCAAACTCTTGTTTGCTATCCTGCTGGTCCTGCAAGTGGATACCAGCTTTTACATTTTTGGCCGCATAAGAATTTTCCTTAGTGAAATAAGGCAAGTCTGAAACATAGAATTTATTATCCTTAACGGCATAAGGGATATGAAGCAAGCCATAGTTTGATTGCCATTCCTCCCCTGCCTTAACAGAATAAGTGACCCGATAAGTCGCTAAATTATCTGTTACCTCTACTAAGGTAGCGCCTGTTAGCTGACTATCCATTCGATTGTTTTCTGTGTTTTTAATGTCAATGCCTGATCCGTAGTATTCCTTGAGTTTGGCTTGATTTTGAGCATTATTTTCTGAGAAGTAAACATTTAAAAATTCCATCATAAAAAGACTGACCTGATTAGAATAGGTCCGAGAATTTTTGTTTGTTACCTGGATCTCGTTTTTATCATTCCTCAAACTACGAAAGGTGTTGGAAACAATGGTTAGGGTTGATAAGAGTACGACCCCAGCCACAAAGCCCAGAAGCAAACGATTAGCCGCCTTCTGGCTGATTTTCCGGGGCTTCAGCTCTACCTTGCTTTTGTTTGGTTTGGGAAACTTTACTTTCCCAACCTCCTTTTTTAGTTGAGAAAACCATTTTTTTACATTCAAATTTATTCTCCTTTACATATATTTTCCACTAAAACGGACATTTTTAAAATTGTCTGCTAAAACGGAAAGTTAGTTAACGCTAGGCCGGAACCAGGTTAAGAACAAGCTCATCGTAAGCCTCAATATCACCCATCACGGCATCCATCTGTTGCTTCGTCAGCTTAGCTTGATCTACATACTTCTGTAGCTCCCTAAAACACCAATAAACCGCTTCGCCGTACGATAAGTCATCCTCAATCAATTCCCCGTCATCACGCCAAACTGAGTAAGGATTTTCTTCTTTCGAAAAATCCTTATGAATAGTGTAAACAGACATGCTTACCTCCTTTCTTCATTCACATAATACATAGAACCCTTTGCTGGTATTAAGTACCACTCCCTGATCTATATAAGCCTGGATGGCCCTAACCCAGCTGGAAGCCTGGAAGAAAAATTCCACTACGCTATCCATCTCAGCCCCCTCCAGGAGCTGCTTCATCAAAGCAGTCTCATCTTTAGAGACAAAGCGGTAGTAGTGGGTCATGATAAAGCTGGGAGATTGATGATGTTTTAACATGTGTTGTACCAAAAAATCATCCCCATCGTACAACTCCAGAATCACTTTTTTTAAAAAATAGGCTTCCTGCAGAGACATGATTGAATCAACCTCCCAATCCAGAAAACCACAAATAAAAAAGGAATCTTCGGTGATTCCTTTTTCATCCATTCTGGCCAATACCGCCTCTTTACTGAATTTCATCAGATCCAACTGGCATAAGGCCCGGCTATTGCCATCTGTCAGCACTCGAATATTTGCAATCATTTGTCCTCCTCTGTCATTCTCCTTTCATACTGTAAAATTTCTTCCCAAGTCAGCCACTCAGGCTTTTGACCCTCCGGGAATTTCTTCCACAGTTTTTTCATTTCCGCAATCTGATCCGGGACATTACCAGCCCAAAGACGCCCCTCATACCGGCCGCCATGCCCTAAAAAGTAATCACAGTCCGCCCGTAATCTTCCCAACATCATATAATCAAAATGATAGGGATTTTGACGGTTCTCGTAGTCTTTAAGATACTCCCGCAACTCTTCAACTGTCAGATAACCATCTACCCCGAAACCGAAAGTATCATCATCTCCATCTACATAGAGCTCTCCTTCAAAGTTTTCACCCACCCCAATTTTGCTTAATTGATGAATAGGAAAGGGCAAAGAAAACTTAGCCTTTTGACCGGTCCGGGTATTGGTAATCGTTGCATGTTGTGTCATTCTGGTCTCCTTCCAAACAAAAAAAGAGGCATTTGCCTCTCCCTTATTCCACCTGCGACAGTTTCCCGCCAATAGCGGTCATGGCTTTATGAGCTTGGGTCACAATACCATTTTGATGGTAGTAGTCCCTGGTATACTTTTCCAAAACTTCAACCATGTAGCCCGGCAAGGTCAAATCGTCTTTCTTCTTGATTAAACTATTTAACTGTCCCATCACCGGCCAGACTTCATCATATTTATGATTGACCAGCAATGTCCCTGCCTCTTTCGCAAGAGCCAAGACTTTCTTATCTGCTTCGTTACGTGTTTGTGCCATCTGTTTTTCCTCATTTCTTTTAAGTTATCTGGTATTCAGTGATGTAGATGGCAGGAGGAGGACGGGACTTTCTTGGTTCTTCCCGCTTCCAGAATAAGCTCTTAGATTTTTCTTGTATCAGCTTATCCAAAAAGGTCACGCTAACCCATTCCACCATACCAGGCGGTTCCCAAAATCTATAAAGCATTGCCTACCTCCTTGCCTTAGTTTCCAATAAAAACTTTTCTTTGTGGTATTTAGCCGCAAAGAACAAAATATCTTGAATCTGCTGGTCTTTCTCTAGCCGCAACAAATTTTCTTCCAGCCAGCGGCGCTTATCCTTTACTAAGTTTCTTAATTCTTCCTCATACTGCTGAATCAGCGAGCCAAGCATTTCCTTATCAGAGGAGCGCTTGTACTTTCTCACGTCCTGAACCAGGCAATGGATGTCCATTTGGTAATCTCGGTAGGTCGGATGATGGCGCACTTCTGGATAGTAGAAGGAATGAGCTGGAATCAAATGAACTAAATTCTTTATGACAAGAGTCAAATCTTCTTTCTCCTGCAACTGACTTTTCAATAACAGACTAAGATTTGCCATCTCCCCTCCTTTGCTTACCAGTTTCTACTAAAGCCGTAATTCCCTCCGGCATCCGGTCCCAATCAATCGAACAGTCCCGCAGAAAGCGAGGTTGGATCTCGGATGGGATAACGGGAATCTGCAATAAGCGGTAAGACCCCCGATAGGTAGGAAAATACTGACTGGCAAAGACTAAATCTGCTTTTCCCTCTACTTGAACAAATAAGCGTTCACGGTCCACAACTGCCATCGAATCTGGAGTAATTCTTTCAATCTTTTTCAAACTGCTGACTCCTTGCTTCCTTTTTGTAGCCATTCCAGTTCTTTCAACCGTTTTTCTGGAATCTCCGCATATTCCTCTATCTCTGCAAGTCGACCCGAACCCGTAACAGCCTCCACTTCCTCCAGAAACTTTCTGGTCCCAGCTACGACCCGCTCATACCATCGGTATTGTTTTTCTGCTATAGCCACCTCTTGAGGAGCCGTCACAAACTGACAGGCTTTTAAGCTCCCCATGAGCTTGTACCAGTCTGGATCCAGAATCAGGCGCTTGCCTTTTTTGGCATAGACATGAAGCTTGTCATTGATAACGCCGACCGCCTTTTTGGCCATATCCTCCCGCTGATAGTACCACTCCAGGAGGAAATCATGAGATTTATCACCGAACATGCGGACCTCATAGCGGTTTTTATAGCCGTACAGCTCCCGAATGGTTTCCAGCGACACCTTGGACTGGTGAGCCTGTTCAAAGTCCTTTTCATAGAAATTCAACAGGACAGATGACTGCCTAGAGCCAAAATAAACTGAGCAACCGTCTGCCTGGTTCTGCGTTTCCCCATCAATGAACTTGAAAGAGCGCATTTTAGACTGAATCAAGCCCTGCTCTTTTTTTACCTTGAGCTTGTATAAGTTATAGTTTCCATCCTTGTTATAGGTTTCATCCAGGGAAACATCCAGGCGGGTGATTTTGAGAAAATCGGCCGCCTCTTCCTGAGACTGGGTTTTCCTCTTGGCATAAGCCAGAGCTGCCTCTACAACCTCCTGCCAGGTTCGGCCCCCTTGCTCATTTTTCAAGTACCACTCGAACTCCCGACAGCCTCGCCCGGTCATTTCAACTAACGTCCCCATGTTCTCGTCTTTCTCCGAGTGATAGACATTAATAAAATTGAAATTTTCAAGCATACTATAGCCATAGCGTCCAAAGTCATACTGGATAAAGGGCTTCTTTTTCAGTCCAAAGACTTTATCAATCACCCCTAACCAATCCAAAGTCCGAAAGCGAAAGCGGATATAGTCAATTCGGCCAGTTAAGCGGACACTAGATGTTGAGTTCAGCGACAGCAGCTCCTGCAGAGGCAGACCGACCTTTTTAAAAGACACCGTGTCCTTTCCCAAGTAGCGGTTGTAGGTCGCTGGTGAAATGGTTAAGAGCCGACTAAACTCTTTCTTGGAAAAACCCAAGTAGAGACGCAGCCTCTCCATGTCCTTTGTTTCAATCCCTTTCATATAGCATAGATTCACCTTCCTTTTTTAATTTGTCAGTCTTTCGACTTTAAAAACCGCTGAAAGTCTTTCTTTCAGCAATTTTTAAAATCGCCTTGAAAGCTAGAGTCTCAAGGCATTCATGATTTTGTGATTCACCGTAACCCCCTTATTAACATACAGGGGGTTACATGAAAGCAGCCCGCCTCACGGCCGGCCGCTTTCAGCTAGGCAGAAGCGCCCAGCGCCTCACCGCTTAAGCTGGCGCTGTTCGCTTGTCTGCCCTAGCTAAATTGTTCCTGAATAATCTGTTTATAAGACTTATCAGAGCGTTCCCTCTCTTCAAAGACCTGACGAAAGGCCGCCAAGTCTTTTTGTTTGATGACTGGACTGCCGGTCTCTCCAGTTTCAAAGGGATAGAATCCATCTTTTAAGAGGTCAAAGACCGTTCGGATATTTCGGTCTGTCAGGTTGGAAAATTCTTCCTGCAGAACCTGTAAAACCTCTTTACGAGTTAAAACCTGATTCTCTGATACAGGTGAAGCAGGCTGATATTGGCTGCCTGCCTCCAGAGGATCAAAAGGATTTTCAATCCGTTCATATTTCTCAAAGAGATCATAAAAATTGAAATCTTTGTCAATCAAGGGAGCATAGAATTCTTGAGCCTGGTCGCCAAAATTGGCACAGTAGCCTCGCCCATAGACACGCTTTCCTGCTAAATAGGACACATTACGAAAGTTCTTATGCTTGTTTTCTTCCCCAAACATAGCCGCATAAGCGTATTCATCCAAACGGCCCATTGTGACATGGAACATCATATTAGAGCGAATTTTCAGTGGCAAGTCATCATGACCAGGACGTTGGAAAGCTTTAATGATATAACAGCCTGCCTGACGGCCCTTTAGCGTCACATTATCATCTGCTTTTCGATACCGTTCCCACAAACCATAAGAAGCATTCCCATCAAGAGAAGACATGAAGGAATTCACTTCATCATGAATCAGAAAAACGGGTTTTAGGTCATATTTTTCAAAATTCCCCAACTCTTTCTCGCCTCGCTCCTCCATGAGTTGATTCATGTAGGCATAACGAGCCTCCATAATTTGTTCGAACCGCTCATACATGGCGACAATGTCTTCTTTGGTATAAAAGACTCGGTCTTTAAAGACCTCTAATCGGGCCAAGGGAACAAAATCGGCATGCTTTGGATCACATAGATAAGCCGCCCCTTCCTTTCCTGCTCCGACCAAAAGAGAACGGAGAAAGACTGTCTTTCCGCCGCCAATTCCCCCAGCAAGAAGCAAATTAGGATTTTCGACATAGTTCCAGTACACAGATTTAGACAACTTTAGTCCTTTGCCTTTAACAACTTTTACATCTCTCGCATGGATTCGATTCAGATAAGCAGAATAGGCCAATTTATAAACGATAAATTTTTCTTCGTAGTTATCCTCAATATAATCCATGAAAAAAGTGGTTTCAAAGTCCCCGCCTAGTTTCAAAAATTGGTCTTGAAACTTAGAGCCGGATAACTCCAGCATGACCTCCAGCTCATAGCGGCCTTGCTTGAGGTAAATTCTAGGGAACTTGATGGTTCTTTTCTTGCCCGCTTCTTTCTTCTTTTTCTCGTAGTAGTAGCCCCGCTCATAAAGATAACGAGCCAGGATACTCATGCGAAATAGTTTTTTCCAGAAGAGCAGCCGCTCCTCCAGGAAGCGATTGAGAAAGGCCGCCAAGAAAAAGTTCAGCAACAATCCGGCTCCCACCATTAACAGTAAAGTCTGATTCAGAGCTTGAACATCTTCTCTGCGAATGTAGAGCAGGAAGCCCAAGCCCAGCCATACAGGAAGCAGCAGGAGGCTATACAAGAGTAAGGGGATTTTCATCATCCAAGGCCGAATCCGCACCCCCTTATAGCGGAAAATGGAGTGTAAAACAGACATTTCCTCTCCTTCCTAGTCCAATAAAAAAAGACTGAATTTGGTTGATTCAGTCTCACCCCTTATTTTCCGGTGCTTTGTCTGCTTTTGGAGCAGCTGCCTTCTTAAATCCATCTACCCGCAAAGCGAAACCATAAGAGCGGACTTCATAAGGGTCCGCATTTCGCTGGTTGACTGTCCGATTAAAGTTATAAATAAAGGGACTGGCTTTGCCAATCACCTCAATCTCAGACATGAAAGGGACTTCTTCGGGTTGGTAGCCATCTGGCAGTTTCAGGCCAATAACATCATTGAGCTTATCTGAGAAGACCTCAATGTGGGTAGCATGAGCCTCTCGCTCCCCGTCTTCGGAAATATCAAATGCCTCCCGGAAACCAACAAAGGTCAGCTTGCCAAGGTTTGCCAGATTGTAAGGATCGGTACTGGTATTAAATTTTTCTACTACAAAAGTCATAGCTGCCTCCTTATTTTGCCAATTTCATTTTCTTTGCTTCAAAGACGATTTCGTCTTTAGACTTCCCACGAGAGCGGACGGACCCAACGGTCATCACAAGGCCAGTCAGGCTCTCAATTTTCTGCATTCCCTTATCTTTGGGAATATCTGAGTTTTCCAGACCATAAACCCGAATCCGGACGCCATTTTGCACATCTCCGCTGACTTCAAAGTCACGGTATGCGTCACTGTAAGTAGTCGCTGGTCGTTCCGTAAAGTTTGGCAGGACAAAGAGTCCTGTCTTTCCAATCACTTCTTGCCCCACAGGGAGCACTTGTAAATCTGCCATGTGTGTTCCTCATTTCTTTCTGTTATTTCTTCTGTTTGCTTTTACTTAAAAGTAGCAGCAGGAGCACGAGCCAATATCATCTATCCACCTCATTCCTAGATTCCCAAATATTCCTTTTTCAACTGACGCTTATAGCTGTTTCGACAATTCATCAGCTGCTTAGAAAAAGCGTCATGGTTATCGTGACGGTGAAAAATCGCATCCATCTCCCCCATGCTCTCCTGATAGCACTGCTCACAGTGCGCTGGATCCCCCTGGTACATCCGCAGGGAAAATCTAAACCTTTCCAAAATTCCCTCAAAACGATTTTCAAAATAACGCATTTCAAACTCCTCTCTACAGCTTTCGATACTGCTTTTCAATTTGTCTCTTGTATGGCAGCATAAGAGACTGTGTCACGATTTTATCTCTTTCTAAGGATTGTTTGCTTAATCGTTCCAAGGCATCTAAGCTGCTTTTACAGAGCCGTTTCAACATCAGCCTATTATTCTTATAAATTT
>CAUVQK010000030.1:0-8202 GCA_963553705.1 uncultured Streptococcus sp. | reverse complement strand
TGGGGTATAGCCAAGCGGTAAGGCAAGGGACTTTGACTCCCTCATGCGTTGGTTCGAATCCAGCTACCCCAGTTAAAAACTTGAGCCGGCGTGGCGGAATTGGCAGACGCGCTGGACTCAAAATCCAGTGTCCTCACGGACGTGCCGGTTCGACCCCGGCCGCCGGTATAGCTTAAGTTTTAGAAACGTTGTTTTATCAGCGTTTCTTTTATTTTTGGTCAACTTTTGGTCAACTTTGCACTTTTTCATTTAGCTGAGACAATAGATTTCTCACTTTATTATTCTCTTCATCTGCTTTTTCTTTGATTAAATGTCCATAAGTTTCTGTTATTTCAGTTATATCCTTATGACCCATAAGCTTTGAAACAGCCCAAATATCAATCCCCATTGCTAAAAGAGAACTGCAATAACTATGCCTTAACCCTGTACTTGTCATATTTAATGGTTTAATATTCAACTCCTGGAGTATATTTTTAAGCCATTTATTCACCGTATTATTGCTACTTATACCATTGAATAAATCAAAAAAAACTACATTGTCTGGATTCTCTAGTCCATAGAATGGCAATAATTCTTCTTGGATATTTTTCAAATTTCTAAGGATTTCTATAACTTTAAAGTCAACTGGAATAAATCGGATAGAGTCCTCAGTTTTAGGCTTTGTCCATCGTCTTCTTACTGTATCATAACGACGATAGGTACGGATACCTTGACGCTCCCAGAGAACACAATCCCAACTCAATCCCGAAACCTCACCAGCTCGCAAACCTGTCTTTAGTTGCACATATAGCTGGAAAGGAACTACAGATTTTCTATAATCCAAGTGTTCTTCAAGATAAAATGCTAAACGTGCATAATCTTTTAGACTATGGATATACCTATCTTTCTTCCCTTTAGGAGAAGGTCGCCCAGACAATATAACTCCTTCAGCAAAATCATGAATATTAATCTTATCCCTTTTTGCAAAAATAATGACTTTCTTAATTTCAGAGTTTAAACGGCTAACATTATCCCGACTATTTGTTCTAGCATAAATATTTATAATTTCCTGGTATTCACTTGATCGAATATCACATACCGGCTTATCCTGGAAATACTTCTGTATAATCTTCCCACGGAATCTATGTTTGTTTAAAGCAGATTCTGATTTTCCTAAAGGTAGAATCTGTAATTCAAACCAACGCTCCCATAACTGATACAGAGTAACTTCTCTATCAACAACTACTCCATTTTTTACTTTCATCTCAAAAGCAAGAGCTTCAATCTGAGCTTCTTTCTTTGTTCGAAAACCAGAATTAGATGCAATCACCTTCTTTTTACTGTCAAAGACCCTATAGTCCCATAATTTCTTCTTACCTCGCTGTCTATATGATATAGCCATATTTACCCCTTCCTAAAAAAGCGATAATCAAGACTTTGTCCCGACTATTATATCATGCTCCAATAAGAATTTCCCGAAAATTCTTTTCAAAGTATTCCTTTGTTTTTGAAGCTAAAAACAAATATTTCCCACCCTGAGCGCTTGGATACTTAACAAAACCTTTGGGATTTTGTTCAATATCAATTTCCTGCTTAATCGATGGCCGATAAAGGATATGTTCAATTAACCAAGGACGACTAACTGAGAGCAGCTCCAAAAGCTCACTCATGGTCATATATTTTCCTTTGTTAGCATTCTTTTTCAGCTCCTCATACTCTCCCTTTTCAATAATGACTTTATCTTCTGGAAGAGCAATAGTAATATTTTCTAAATTAACAATCAATTTATTCATAGTTTGTCTCACCTTTCACAAAATAATAAGCAAGCCTATTTCCTAGACTTGCTTATTTAATGTCCTTCTACATACCAAAACTGCTTAGCCGTATTGGCATCGAAAACCCTGTAGCCCACTGTCATAGCTGGCACCCCAACAACATTCATTTCAGAAATCAAGACTGAACCGTCAGACCTAACCTCCTCACAAAATGCCACGTGGCCATAAGTAGGATCAGAGCCAGCCTGCCCCTGGACAAACGAGACAGCAGTATGCTTCTTAGGCGTATGACTAGATTTATAACCAGCTTTTTGCCACCACTGACCGCCATTTCCCATGAAAGAATCAAACTGGATACCGAGCTGTTTTGCCCTATTAAACACGTACCATGTACACTGGCCTGCTGGATAAGAGCCACTACCATCATAAGCATGACCGTCATACTGGCTGATATTCCCCCAGCCCTCTGGTACAGCTACCGAGCTAGAACCTGTATTATTATCCTGATTAAAGGTTGCTTGGGCATCCTTTAAAATATCATAGATAACCTCCGCCCATTGTTCAATATCACTGACTTTGGTCTGAGAATCACTGATTGCTACTCCCTCATAATATTGCGACCAATCTCGGGCTGCTTGCTTAGGATCTGTGCTAGATCCAACCTTTTCGACCACTTGGGCATAAGGCCCCTCTAATTCAGCACTCATCAGGTCTATTTGGATTTGCTTATCTAGCTTTTTTTCTTTGGCTTGGGCCCAGCGATCACCATTAATGGTACTGGACCACCCAGACCACTGATAGAAACCGGCGACACCACCACTAGGATTAACGGCTGTATGATCAAAGCCGCATTCCCGATAGGCTACCGCTAGGCTGCCGCTTGCCCCCTGAAGGGTAAAATGGTGCTGATTTATCAACCGGCTTGCAAAGTCAAGAGCGGTCTGAGCATTTTCTTCACTCAACTGACGGCCCGTCTTCTCTGTAAATTTCTGGGCAAACTCTTGGGCAGAAACAGAAATCCCTCCAGAAGTAGCCGAATAAGTTTGAGAATCAACTGAGCCACTGCCAATCACCAGAAAAACAAGAGTAAAGAAAAGAACTGAAACAGTCCCTAACCCGATTAGTCCTCGCTTAATTGCTTTCATTTTACCCCTTTCTCAAATAATTCATCCGCTGGATTATTTTGGTATTGCTGCTTTTGCCATTCTCGTTTCAACTTCGGTGCTGACAAACGCTCTTTCCAATCATTCTTAAATCCTGGTTCCATATTTCTACGCCTTTCATCTCGGAAACGGTCAAAGTTGATAGAATCTTGTCGCCGCTTCTCTGTACGCTCCAAGCGCTCTTGTCTACGGTATTGCCGCTCTTGATGAGCTAATTGAACTGGTGTATCAGAATCGCCAGCCAAGTCATGAACCTTAGCCCAGAAAGACTCACCTTTTGCACCAGCAAACAAGTCCTGTAAGCCTTCTGCTCGATCTTGTAACTGACGCTTGAAATTCGCCCTGCGTTGTTGAGACAGTTGCTTATCCAATGTGTCTTCCTTGCCATATCTTAAGCGGTCATAGGCTTGTACTGTTGCATTTTTACCGGCTCTAAACAAGGTACCCAAGGACTTTTTAAAACTTGTCTGAGGGGATGCTACAGGAATATTATCAGAGGAAAAATTAGTTGGTCGCACGGTTTGACTAGGTCCGAAGCTTTCTGTAGTTGTAGAAAGCTTTGGCATAGAAAAACGATCAAAGTTGAATTGAGCTTTCTGAGCCAACTCCTGAGCGGAAATGGTCCCCTTGACAAAGAGACCGCCCAACAGGTGACGGCAACGATAGAGGACAAACCAAATCAGCCCTTGAATAATAGCAGACCAAAAATAAATATCATTCATACCACCAGCAGCACCTTCGATTAAACCATTGACAAACAGAAAAGCTCGTACAAAGAAGAGACCCAGTCCGCCTAATAAGGCAAACTGCATCAGTTTCTTGCCAGCATTTCCTAAGACTTGCTCACAGCCTGGAATCATAGCAATAAAGAGCAAAATAACCGAACAAACAATCATCAATAAAGCAAGATACTTAAAGACAATTGAGATTAGCCCAATGACAATTAAAGCAAAGCCAATAACCAGCGATTTAATGAGGGCCGCAAGGGCAGTGAAAATCTTGACACCAACCGAACCAAAGGAAACTTGTTCAATTTTTTCATTTTCTTTAGCAAAATCTTCAACTTTCTTTGGATCACCTTTTGTTGCAAATAGGTCTTTGACCTTATCTAACGGAATGTCGTCTTTATTTGATGATGTGAAATTAAGTGCAAGAAACGGTTCATAAACAAGCTTGTCGAAAATTGCATTTTTAACAGAGTCAATATTATTCTTGCCATTTTGACTAGACAAGGTTGCATTATCCGCATCAATGGTATCAAATCCTTTTATAGCAGTAGAAGTCATATCTTGTCCCAGTCCATCCGCCATCTTAACTAGGACTGAAAGATTATAGCTTGCAGGTACTTGAGAATCACCATAATTGGGCTGAAAAGATGCTGGCTGATAAAGTAAGGCCGCCACAAACCAGACCAAGAGAAAGCGAAAAGACCAAATAGGAAACCGGCGAGTTTTGAAAAATTCTGTCAAACCGCCAAAAAGAGCCAATCCATAAACCAGATATTTGTAGTCCGTCATGAAAGTATTGAAAAAGTTAGCTGAGAAACCAACAACCTTATCTAACTCTTTATAAGTGTTCGCTGTAAAAACCTGTTCCAAAATGATGATAACTAAGCAATAGATTGCTTTGACCAAGAAAAAGATTCCTTGAGCAATGGCATTAACGACTTTAGGAAAAATATCGTTTGAATTAAAGAAGCCACCTTCTACATACATGTAAGAAGTCAGCTTTGACAAGTCTGCTGGATTGACTGTTTTCCTGGCATTATTCAGATATTCCTGAGCTTCTTCCCGTGCTTTGGCATCATCTAGCTTACTTCCCACTTGTTCATTGTAGTTATTTTGAGTTGTTTTAAGCCCCTGAATTTGAGAGGCATCTTCCTTGTCCTTGTTCTGTTCAATATACTTATTGATATCTTCTATGTCTTTCCCTGCTTTTTTAATATCCTTGGTAGAAGCATTTTTGTTCTTGAGGACCTTGTCAACATTTTCAGCTTTCTTTTGGATAGATTGGTAATCGTCATCCTTTTCGATCTTCTTTTCGTCCTTTTTCTTCTTATCCTGCTTACTTTTCTGTTGTTGTGCCTGTCTAGCATTTGCCTCTTGAACATTAGGAGGAGCATAGCTATAAGATTGCTTAGGGATAATATTGTTATTTGAATTAGGATTATATCCATTAGCTCCTGGCTGAGGAGCGCCTGTATTTGTACTAGGAGCTGGTGAATCAGTGTTATAACCATTAGCACCAGGCATTGGGGCTCCATTAGCATACACAAGAACTACGGGAAAACACGTTAAGGTGAGGATGAAGAAAATCCATTTCATCCTTTTCTTGTTCATTAAGCCACCTCCTCTTTTTGATTTTCTTGATTGCGAACGGTTCTGAAAAGTTCACTAACTTCTGGGAAAAATAGACCATCAACGGTAATCCGTTCTACCCGACCATGCGTATCTTTCATGAGACATTGTGCCTTAGTCAAATTATCAAACCAAGCCTTACTATCTTCTGTCACTTCCACTTTGAGCCGCGAGAGGACCTTTTCAGCAGAGCCAGGGGTATCATTATGGAAACAAAGATACGTTCCAAATGATGTCGCTTCTCCGTCTGCTCGGTTGGAATCCTCTGGTAGTTGGGAAGTAAAAACATAGAAATTATTTTGAGAACGACCAACCCGTTTAATCCGGTCCTGGAGTCCTCGGCCATAAGCTGTGATACTCAATACCCAAGCTTCATCTTGGCCAATTACAGTCTTCTGTCCATAGTCTCGTTCACCAAATTTGATACAAAAATCACCCAGAGCATAGAGCACCGCCATAGCTTTTCTATTTTGCAAGGTCAATTCTGAGTGCTCATCTGCTGGCAGATCCAAATGCGCAATCTCCAGAATCGTATTGCGAGCAGTAAGGTCAACAGCTGAATTAGTTCCATCTGAAAAAACCAAACTCAATACGGAAGCTGTCACTTTTTCCAATAGATTTTCGGCTGTCTCTCGGACTTTCTCAACATCAGATTGCATTAACTCTTGAATAATGGACAAGGTTCCTACTTTTTCACCATTAGCCCTTTTTGCAGCAAAAACCCGAATCATTTTAGAAAGTTCAGTCTCAAATTTATCTTTACCATCCAGAGGCATGAATTCATTAATCATGGAAAGAATCAGGTCTTTTGCCTGCTCCCCACTTAAAAAGACTAGCGGATCCAGAACCCCATGATTTTCAGGTTTTGTATAATCCAAAGTCACAAAGTGGATGCTCCGGATATAATCCTGAATTTCTGGATAGATATCCTTTTCTTCCAGCTCCTTCAAAAGTTTGTTATACCAGTAGCGCTTTTCCATTTTCGGATCAATGTAGAGTGTTTGGCAGTTCAGCAAACTAGCATAGTAGAAAATGTAAGATATGGCAAAAGTTTTCCCCTGACCGGTATCACCTGTAACAGAGATATGCGGATTATCGGTACTCTTACCCTCTACCTTTTCATTCGCCTCCAGAATATTGACAAAGACCGGTTTGTCAGAAGCAGCAATAGCATCTTCATAACGACCATGCCAAGAGTTCAGCTGACTGTCAATCATCCCAAAGTAAAAACCAGTATCCTGACCGACTTTTTGAGTAACAAAAAACAAGTCTTCAGCTAAAGCTCCGACTTCGTCAATTTGAATAAAGTTTTTATCCTCGGATTGAAGCAGTTCTCCAAAGCGATTTTTTGCAAACAGATATAGTTGGTAAGGTGTAGCTCGGGAGACTTTGATTTTACTACCTTTCATTTCTTCCATCAGCAGGTTAACTTTCTGCTTTAGGACCCCTAAATCACTGTCAAACACTACTAGAGTCTGCAAGTAATTGAGAATAGGAACGCCATCTTCAATTTTGGATTCGATATCCTCTACCAGATACTTACTCTGGCCAACAGAATTTTTCTGCACACTATCTGCTTCTGCAGACTCAGTCTGAGCCCCTTTCAATTTCAGGCGGACATTACGGGCCTTAGTCCGTATATTGTTAAAGGGCAGTCCTTTAACTTTGGCAAATTTGGCCTTGGTCCAAACCTCAATCGGAAAGCCCAATGACTGCACTTTTTCAATGAAGTGCAAGTAAGAAGCATTTTCTGGCTTATAAGCCACTGGAAGAAAGGCGACATATTGAGAGCCTTCTTCATTTTGGAACTCCAGAACATTAATACGCTTATAATCAATATTCTTGTCTCCTAGATTATCAATCCAGTTTTCAACCAAATTCACTTCATATTTTTTATCGACATTCAAAGAATGTAAATATGAATAACGATTAACAAAAATTGTCTCCCGAGTTGACAGCCGGCGATAATCTAGCAATGACAAATTTTTTTCAAGTTCTGCCCGTTGTTTTTCGTACTTTAATTCCCACCCTTCCATTACGCTTTTCTGAAGCCCCAGACTCTCTGCCAGAAAATCAGAAGCTGTATTGATAGAATCCTGAATCACTTCTTTTAGATCTACGGAAATTGAAAAAGATTTCAAAGGAATACTGATAAAGTAATGATAGTCGCATAATTCTTTAGATGCTAACAGATAATCATAGGACTTTTCAAGGACAGAATAAGCCATTTCTTCTGTATCAGTCGCAAAGTTTTGAGAAAGCTTCTGAAATTTTTTCAGTAGGTCTTTTTGAAAAGGTAGCATGACAATATCTACATCGCCATATTGTTTAATATTAGTTAGCCAGGCTTCAACTGATGCCTTAAACTTTTCCTTTCTTGTAAAATCCACTGGATTAATTTCTTGGGGATTGACCTCATACAAGGCAAAGACGCTGCCATCTTTTTTCAACAACAGGTTATCAACAATATCTACAATTTCATTCATTAGTTTCACTCAATTCCCCCTCTTTCTTTAAGATATAGTCTGGTTTGTAATACAAAATGCCATCATTCAGATATTTCTGTTTGCGTTTTCTACCGTAAATTCGATAGAATTTTAGATAGTCACGGATGAAGCGACTGATTTTCTGCTGCTCAATAGTAAAATCAGACAAAACTATGCCCGCACTCCAAAGTAACGGTGTCCCAACTCCAATCCAAAAAGGAAGTGGAATTGGTATCATTTTCATTACCAAACGTGTTACAATCCAGTAATAGGCGAAAAATAAAAAAGCTGTCCATCCAATCGTAGACAACTTAATTGCGTTTGGCAAAGAGAAACGATCGGATAGCTTTTGAATCCAAGTTGGCTGTTCAAAAGCAGACCGATAATGATAAACTCTTTTATCTTTCTTTGCTTCTGACATCTTCATCACCCACCAAATTTA
>CAUVQK010000029.1:0-8300 GCA_963553705.1 uncultured Streptococcus sp. | reverse complement strand
TTTCTTTAAGCTTTTCTTCTTCTGCCAGCAATACACAGTATTTTAATCTTGTTTGTCTGGCCTTTAAAAAATCTGTAATTTTTTTGATTTGTTCCTCGAATATGACATAGTCTATGATGATAGTCATGCTTCTATTAAGTAAATTGCTGGTAAGACTAATGATATTGTCCCAGAATAAATCCATGTAGTAGCCATCGTCTTCCCAAGGTGCTACTAAGCCGCTTTTAACCATTAAATAAATCATGTCGCCTTCTATCACAGCACTCTTGTCAAAAGAATAGGCTAATTCTTTACTGACACTGCTTTTTCCAACACCTGGAGGACCCGAAATGATATAAACACAATTTTCCAACCTAATACCTCTATACTCTACATACTTGCTCATATTATAGCATTTTTTGGAAAAAGATAAAAACGATGATTCATATACAAATTGAATACTCTAAGCAGCAAACTGCCTAGAGTATTCTGGTTTATGTCACTAGCAGGTCTCGAAAAGAATTATGCCTCCTCTTTCTGTCTGAGTTCAAAGAGATCTTCCACTTTAAGGTTAAAAACTTGAGCAATTTTGAGAGCCATCTCTAGCGAAGGATTGTAGCGGTTATTTTCCAAGTGCAGAATTGTCTCGCGTCGCATGCCGATGCGGTCGGCTAGCTCCTGCTGAGTCATGCCCTTGGACTCACGAACGGATTTGAGATTAGTGATTATCTTGCTTTCTCTAGCCATGCTTATCCTCTCCGTTCTAAGATCAGATAGACAACCGCAAAGATGCAAATCAAGGCAGCTATGCTAATAAAGATCTGGCCCATGTAAAGAGTGAGAGAACCCATGTACCCAATGATAACTGCTAGGATCATCAGTGCGCCTAGTATAAAGACAAACATCAAACTAGCTGCCTTAGCTAGATTCGCATAGAAGCGTTCGTCTGGAGTTTCCTTGACATTTTTCAAAGAGAAAAAACCAAATACAATCACTTCAATAACGAGGCCAACTCCCAAAATCCATTCTTTAATGCCAGATCTTTCGCTTGGGGTCGCAACCCAAATCCCTACTGTATAAAAAATGGTTGCTGCAAACAAAAGCATCGTGTACAGCTTAGCAGACAAGTCAAAAATAGTCCTTCCCTTACCTTTCTGACTCTTATGAGGCCATGGTTTCATGTGTAGCCAGCCCCAAATAGCTACAATCTGACCTATCCCTGACAGACCAATAATAACTAACTTGGGTCCCCAACTAAGATTAGAACCAAATAAAACAGTAAAATCAATAAAGAGAGCTGCGGCGATCATCGTAATGAGGCCACCCGTTTTTTGATTTTTTTTCATGATAGACTCCTTTCCTTGTGTTAGAAATATTTAACACTCTTTATGTTATAAATATATCACACAGCGATTTGAAAATCAAGTATTTATGTGCTAAAGTGGCAATTATTTGAAAAAATTCTATCATAAAAGCCCTGGCCAGATAAATAACCAGCAAGAGCTTGTGTTTCTATTGACTATTCATAGAGTAGCAAAGTCCCTTATTCCATCTCTCTGAGATAGTTCAAAGCTTCGTTGAACGTTTTGACAGGGACGATTTTCATTTTACTCTTGATTTTGATAGAAGCACGAAGTGCCTCATGGTAGTTAGAGCGCAGCTTGGGATTGTACTGGGCAATATCAGCGTCAATGGTATCATCAGGAACAAAGAAAATCTCAGCGCCTGCCTTATCAGCAGCCATGACCTTCATCTCTATCCCGCCAATCCGGCCAACATTTCCCTTGTGGTCAATCGTTCCAGTACCAGCAATAGCTTTTCCTTTGGTAATGTCTTCAGACACGAGCTGATTGTACAGCTCCAAACTGAACATGAGTCCACCAGAGGGACCTGCTACACCGTTGCTCTTAAACTTCGTCAGAGGATTCATGGCAACACTGGCTTTGGAACCCAACGCAATCCCCAAACCAGGCTTACCAGTTGTCTCATCTACAATCACAGGACCGCTAGCCAAACCGATTACACCATTACGGCTGTACTCAATTGATACCACATCGCCGACTGGCCGTTGCTCCATCTGATCGACAATATCGTATGGGCTAGTGTAACTCTGATTGTCAATCTTTAAAATCACATCGCCTTTCTGCAGCTCCTGAGCTAACGGCGTCTCTTGGCTGACAGCATCCACAAAAATCTCTTTATGTCTAATCTCAACAGTACGACCAGCTGCTTGATAAGCTACCTGCAAGGCATTGAGATGGGAAGACCCCATAGTGCTGTTCTCTCGCTCTTCCCGTCCCTTCTCCTTATCAAAATAGTTTTCAGGTACAGAGACATACTCTGTTTCCAGCCTGTAATTAGGCAGCAAAGTCAAAAAGAGACTGAACACTCGGGCATCGGAAACACCGACAGCCATGACATAGATTTGACCTTTTCCTTGACTAGTTCCTCCTTGAACTTGGACAAAGTCTTTGGCATTCAAAGCCGGCCTCAAGGTCTCCACTTGATAAGGCAGGGGGATAAAGCCAATCCCAGTTAGCACCAAAGCTGTTATTAAAATTCTTGTTACGGATTTCATATCCTTCCTCTTGTTTCTATAAAGTTATTGTCTGGACTTGCGACTTAATGACTTAATCACCAAAATCCACCACCTCTGTATCATTTTCCATCAGGGCGTTGGCAAAGACAGTCCGCACAGCCAGAACAAATACACAGTAAAAGCTACTGAAAACCAGGACAGGAATCATCTGGATCAGACCAAGTAACTCATCCAGTTCCCCCAGCAAGGGACCAATATACTGCCTTATCAGATCCATCAGAAGATGAGTGCCCAAGCCAATCAGCCCACCAAAAGAAGCTAGAAAAAAGCTGAGCAGAACATAACGCCCTCTTCGCTCCTTCATCAGCAGGACTGACTTTCTCAAACAGCCATAAAAAGAAAGCGGCTTTGCTAGATTGTCTCTGGAGCTAGTATCCTGAATGATATAGGACAGCAAAAAGAAGTGCGAATCAATCAGATAAGTGAAGAGCAGGTAAAAGACCATGAACAAGAAAGGAAAAAGAAACTGGAAAATCACAATGGCCTCTGGACTTACTGCTCTCCGATAAAAGGCAAAGAGACTAGCCACCCCAAGATTGATGCCAATTGCCGACCAACCCATGTACAGAATCAGAACCTGAACTGCACTGACAATGAAGGAATAAAAGAGGCGGGTAAGCAAGCCATCTGAGATACTGTACCAAACTGCATAGCCAAAATAGAGCTTAACCATCTGCGGATTTCGTATCACTGTCAAGGCAAATTTATTGACGTAAGCAAAACCGAAGGCAATTATAAATGCCAAACAGGTCAAGACTAAAATGGATCGGTAAGACCAACTCGAAACCAGCGGAAAAAGAAACCAAGCCAGTGTTGTAAGAGGAATTCCGACCAGCAAAAGGCCTTTCAGCCAAACAAAATAATATTCTGTAACAAAAACCCAAGCTTCTTTGAAAACCCTTGTTACTTTTACATCATTCATCGTTCATTATCCTAAATCCTAAAACCCTTTCTAATTTTTTCATAAATATTAATCTCCAAAATTAACTATTTCCCGATCATAAGACATCAGGATGTCGGCCATAACCGAACGGGCTGCCAAGGCATAAATCAGCAAAAAGCCATTTATCATACTAACAATCATTCCCACAACATTAGACACGCCATCGCCAAAAAGTAAACTCAAAACTTCTATTAGACCCAATACTACAGGAATAAGCTTTAAGACAAGCTCTACCAGTAAGTAACGCCCCCTCTGACCATTCATACGAGAAAAAGACTTGCCCAAGCTACCAAAGGCTGACAGAGGACGCAATAGGTTATCAGAGGAGTTGGTATCTTGAATAATATAGGGCAATAAGAAGAAGTGAGAGACGATAAAATAGCTGTAAAACAAATGGAATACCAAGTTAAACATTGGTGCTATCAAAAAAACCAGGAAGAGCATACTAGCCATCTTCTCTTGATTATTTGCAACCCAAATAAGCCAAGTTCCTATAATTTCTTGAAAATTTGCATCTGTCATCAAGACATTATAGGAGTATACTAAAAGAAGTAACATAGCCAAGAAAAAGATGAAGACGTAAATAGACATAGAAAGCAAACGCCCAAAAAAGCCATCAGAAATACTGTAGCCAACAGCTCTCCAGAAGTTTCTTCGCACCATCTGCGGATTACGAACCATGGTCAAGGAAAACTTATGGATATAAGCAATCATAAAAGAGCACAGAAATCCAAAGAAAATCATACTTGGAAGAAATGTAGAAGTCCATGGAGAAAAAAATAGAATTAACAGCCCCAGAATAAAAAATGGCAGTTGAATGATAGCAAGCCCTGCTGTCCATACAAAAAAGTAGTCAACAGTCAGTCCCCAGGCTTCCTTTAACACATCGCTTACGTCAATCTTTCTTTTCATAAATCCCCTAATTAAGTCATTTTTCGCCATAAAAGACGATGTAGATGTCGCAGAAGCAAGTTTTTTATTTTTTAGTCCCAAGAGGATGATTAGGAATTTTTAGAGTCCCAGAGAGCAGCAAAAACTCCGTCAATCACCTCACCAAAAGAAATTCTTTCTATAATAAAGCAAGCTGAGACATGATTGTCCCAGCCGCCTTAACCTTTTTTCAAAAAATTTCGAATACGAATCATAATCTTGCTTGACCAAGTTTTGTCAGATGCGTATCTTACATTGATAGCAGCCATGCTCTTACCATTGTAGAACTGACCGCCAGGCTTGAGATAGTGCTCGCTAAGATAGCGGGCAACGGTATCTATACCATCGTCAAATGTTGCGAAATTTCCTGCACTGGAAAAAGGACTGGAGTCATAAGCCATGAAACCAAACAGGTTGTGCTTGGCCTGAGCAATCTGACTGCGGCCGTAATCCGATTCGTGAATAGCCAGCCCTACGAGAAAAATTGCATTAACTCCATGATCTTTCTCTGCTTTTTTGAAAGCTTTTCCCAATCCAGCCATCGGTGTGCCAGCCAGACGACTATCAATGAAATCGGCTGACACTGTGCTTGGCACTGTTACATCTTCTGAAAAGACGACTGCTCCTGTTTTCTTGGCCTGAAACTGATCTGATACCTGCACTAAAGAAGGATCCAGACTAGCCTTTTCATTTGCCGCTAGGCGGCTTACAGGCAGCACACTGCCTGAAAGGACAGTAGCTGTCACTAATGCTATGATAACTTTTTTCTTCCTAAACATTTTTTCTATCCATTTCTATTGTCGCTTTTGGTTTCCTAGATTCCTCCCCAGAAATATAGGATGACCGCCATGATACTCATAGCAGGACCAAAAGGGACTTCTTCTTTCAACTTAAATTTGAATTTCTTAAAGATGGTTGCGATTAAGAGAATCGCTCCAGCCACAAAGAAAGAACCATATCCCAAAATCAGCGTATTCAAGGGGCTAAACCAACTGCTCAGGGCTGCTAGGTAGAGAATATCTCCCATCCCGAAAGCTTCTTTCTTGTAATAAGCCTTGGCCCCAAAATAAATGAGAGAGTAGAGACCAGCACCGACTAGCAGCGAAAAAAGCAGTTCCCAATTGAACTCATTGGTAAAAAACGTAACAGCCATACGGCCCAGCCAGAAAACCAGCAGAACCGAGTCCGAGATGTACTGAGTATCAAAATCGATATAAGCGATAATGAGACAAAGCGACACCAAGAGACAGGCTGAAACAACCATCCATGGCCCCTGATCCTGAAAGATCAGATAAGAAGCCAGCCAGAGCAGACCCGTCAGGAGCTCCACAATGAGATAGCGCGGTGAAATCGGCTCCTTGCAGTGCTTACATTTAAAGCCCTGCATGATAATCGACACAACCGGAATCAGTTCCACCGAAGTCAAGACATGACCGCAGGACGGACACATAGACCGACCTTTGGCAATGCTCTTTTCTAGTGGCACACGGTAGATGACGACATTGAAAAAGCTCCCAAATACGACACCTAATATAAATACTAAACTTGCAATCATAATTTTTCCCTTTTTATACTCTTTGAAAATCTCAGGTGACAATGTCAAATTTCGACTTCCCTTGAGTATCACTTAGATGCCAGAATGATGGATACTTGCCCCTCCTCCAAACTTAATGAAAATACCATATCTGCTTCTGTATTGTTTTGAATGGTCAATTCGGTCAAACCTTCAGCAGGCGTTCCGATGTTGAAATACTGTCCTCGATAGGAAATAACATTGGTCCGTGAAAAGGCGAGCTGCTGAATGGCATCTACAATCTGCTCAGCACCCTGACCGTAAACTTCTTTATTATCCTTGCCCTTGACTGGCAGATAGCCAGACTCTGCATTCAAAGCGCCCAGCAATTCTGAGATTGACTTGGTCTCGCCAGGAGCCAAGTAAACATTCTGCAACTTGTAAAAAGCTGTCTTCATGTTTTGAGCTTGGGCAGCGTTGGTCGGCAGTGGTACTTCCTTACGCTCTATAAAGTGCGTATATTGGCTCAGAAGCTCACTCTGATCTTCTGCTTCAACAGGCGTGCTCTCAACCTTGACATCGTCAAATTTACCAGTCTTGGCAATTTCCTCAGATGCTTGGATAAAAGCAGCAGGGTCAATCTTATAGCCATTAGACTTGTCTCCCACCTTTACATTAGACTCGCCGTCCATAAGCAGATGATTGGTCGTTGGAAGCTGACTGAGAACATCAGGATGAGCAGCCAAGACATCGTTTAAAGGTCTGAGCCAAAAGAGTCGATTGGGATAGATGGAAATCTGTAGGTTTTCCTTGGTATCGAAAAACGGTGTAAACTTATCCCAGACTGTCTTGGCCGAGATATTATCCAGCCGCTTAAGCTCTTCTTCTGTGAAATAGCTCAGTCCTAAAAAGCGCATATCTACAGAGAAGTGTTGCCCCGTAGTCAGCTGAAATGTAGCCTTATAGGGCAGTTCTCTGTAAACTTCAATCTCAGCCTCGCTCCGAGAGCGTACCTTCATAGAGGGACGGCCATTAATACTCAGGTCAATCGTTGGATTAAAGACAAAAATGACATAAAATAAACTACCCAGCAGAAAGGCAGCAAGTGTCGCTGCTGGAAGTAGTTTTTGATATTTTGATGAAACCTTTCTTTTTCTTCTTGACATGAATCTCATCCCAACCTTATACTACGCATTCAGCTAAGCGGATAAGGAATTTACGGTCGATACGGCGAAGAAAATCAATGATGTCATCTGAAACAGTATCTCCGGCATTCAGGATAACTCCTCCATCTGCATTAACAAGGTCTTTTTGCAGTGTTTTGCCTACCAGAAGACGTTTTTGCTGATCGATAAAGTCGTTAACAGCTTTCTTTGCTGCAGAGTCTTCCTCAGCAACTGGCGCTGTGCTAACTGTTGATTCTACTTCCTCAGCAGGAGCTGCCAATACTTCTTCCAACGCAGCATCTAGACTCATTGCCGCATCTGTTTCTTCAACTTCTTCTTCAGCAAGTGGCGCTGTCGGTTCTTGTACCAAGTCTTGAACTTCTGGCTCTTCTGCTGTCTCTACGACCGCTTCAGAAAACTCCAAGTCAGAAGCAGCAGCACCCAGACCTACAGCAGCCAAGGCCTCTGTCAAATCTGTCGCAGCTTCTTCTGTTACATCTGCTTTTTCATCTACAACTGGCTCGAATACAGGAGCTTCAGCGACTACTTCCTCAATTTTTTCAGCAGGTTTTGCTGCTTCAGTCTCATGGAGCAAATCTGCTGCAGCCAGACGGCCCATCTCTACATCTGCTTCAAGATGAGGAGCTGTCTTTTTTTCATCATTGAGGATGATATACTCTTTACCAATCATCAAGATGCGTGATTTAGGAATCTGAATTTCCTCGCTGGCATCTTCAGAATTAACCACCAAGTAGCCAATTTCATTCTTTTCGTCAATATGATAGTCAACAACGGTTCCCACCTTGTTTCCATCAATTGTAATGACGATTTCATCAAAGATACTGCCCTGCTTGTCGTTCAAAACCTTCAGGTCTGCTTCTTGCAGTTCTTGAAAGACTGAGCTGTTTTCTACCATGACCGCAAAATCTCCGATACCTTGGATGTTCTTGCTAGACAGCAAGGCAAAAGGCTGTTCAGACTGCTTTGACTTAATGACAAAAGTCAGATTGACCCCCTCGTCAACAAAGACTTCATGGACTTCACCCAGTCCCATCCCTTTTTCAATCTCAATGACAACGGTCCCTGTGATTGTTTTACAACTTTTCATAATTTCCCCTAAAACCCTTCTAATTGATTACTATCAATTGTATGTTTATATAGTATTAATTT
>CAUVQK010000028.1:0-8364 GCA_963553705.1 uncultured Streptococcus sp. | reverse complement strand
TTTATGAAAAAAAAATTGTTTCGTTCCTTGTTAGCTCTCTCGACCATTTTTCTCTTTCCTTTCCAAGTGGTCGAAGCCTGCACAGGATTTATCGTCGGGAAAGACCTGACTGCAGACGGCACGACGCTTTACGGTCGGACAGAGGACTTGGAGCCCAATCACAATAAGGTCTTTCTGGTTCATCCGAGAAAGACCAATGCGAGTGGTGCCAAGCTGGTCGATGAAACCAATGGCTTTGAATGGACCCTGCCAGCAGAAAGCTACAAGTATACCTCGGTATCAGATGTGACCCCATCCCAAGGTATTTTTGACGAGGTTGGCTTCAATGAGTACGGAGTCTCTATTTCTGCGACTGTTTCTGCCAAGGCCAATGATGCCATTCAAAAGGTGGACCCTTATGTAGAAAATGGCTTGGCAGAGTCTATCCTGACAACTGTTGTTCTGCCCCATGTTCAGACTGCCCGTCAGGGTGTGGAGCTGATGGCGCAGATTGTCAGAGAGCAGGGAGCAGCAGAGGGGAATATTATCACCATTGCTGATAAGACTGGTGTCTGGTATATGGAAATCCTATCTGGCCACCAATATGTTGCCATTAAATTCCCAGATGACAAGTATGCTGTCTTTCCTAATACTTTCTTCTTGGGCAGTGTTGACTTTGACGATACAGAAAATGTCATTGCTTCAAAGGGTGTTCAGGATGTAGCTAAGCAGGCTAACTCTTATAAAGAAATTGACGGGAAATTCCATATTTCTCAGTCCTACAATCCACCGATGGCAGAGGCAGATCGTTCACGTGCCTGGGCAGGTATCACCAGTCTAGATCCAAATGCGACCGTGTCTTATAATGACTCTTACTTTGATCTCATGCACTCCACAGACAGAAAGATTAGTGTAGCAGATGTCATGGCTATGCAGCGCAATCGCTTTGAGGGCACTCAGTTTAAGCCGCTGGACCAAATGGAGCTAGATGGTAAGGGGCTGCCACAACGCGGTACGACAGACCCTGTTTACAAATATCCTCTGGGCAATCCAAATGTCATGGAAGCTCATATCTTCCAGCTCAAAGATGGCGTTCCAGCCAATATGGGCGGTGGCACTATGTGGCTAGCAGTAGGCAGTCCGCGCTTCTCACCTTACCTGCCTTATAATGGTAATATCACAGATACTTACGATGCTTATAAGGTCAACACAACGACCTACAGTCCAGACTCTTGGTACTGGGTAGCATCTCATATCTATGATATGGCAGCCAAGCATCAGGACCTCTTTGGCACTTCTGTCCAAGACAAGTGGAAAGCTTTGGAAGCCCGCTTTATTGAGGAGCAAAATGCTCTGGATTCAGCCAATGCAGCTCTGCCAGACTCTTCAGCAAAAGTTACGGAAGAAACACAGGCTCGGGCAGCTCAAGTCTTTAAGGAAATGAAAGAGCTAGAAGCTGAAATGGAAGCTAAAATCAAGGAAGCAACAAAAACTACTCCTTCTAGCTCCAGCAAAGATTCTAGCAGCGCTTCATCAACTCAAAGCTCGTCAAGTTCTTCCTCTTCAGCAACTTCCAGCAGCTCTGACAGCCGGACGGAAGTTAATGTAGAAGATGACAGCTTGGTAGATGTCGCAACTGGCATTCGCTTGAAAAATGCTGACTTGGTCAAGGCTGGTCTTCAGCTGTCTGTGCAAAAACTGGAAAGCAAGAATCAGCCGACAGATACCTATGACATTCGCTTGACCGATCCGAATGGTCAGCCGGTGCATCAGGTCAGTCCAACCCTTGTGACAATCCCAGTCCGCAAAGACCTGCCGGTGGATGCCGTCTATGCTTTGGATGAAAATGGCAAGCAAGTTGAGAAGTTTGATGTAACGGTTAATCAAAACCAGACTATCAGCTTCACGACCAATCATTTCTCTGTTTACCAAGTGCAGTATCGAAATGAGCAGTCCGTCAAGGTCAAGAAAAAAGACTTGCCATCAACAGGTGAGCAAGTCACTATCATGGGGCTTGCAGGTTTGATTATCCTAGCAGGAGTCTTCTTCCTTTTGAAGAAAGCAAAGAAAAACTAATCTAAAATAAAAAGAAGGTCGAGCAAAATGTTCGGCCTTTCTTAGTGGAAAAAACGACTTTTGTCTGGGCTAGCCTTCAAGCTAGAGCCCTTATCTCAAATAATCATAGTTATAAGTAGTCAAAATTATGTCAGTGAGTTCTTCAGGTTCTTCTTGAGCTCCGCCGGCTATCCAAAGAGAAATAATCCCCTCAACACTGGATAGGAAGATTTCCAAGGCGTATTTCTGAGGGATGTGAAAGTTCTCCTCTAAAAAACGCTGGGTAGCACCTTTTTGCTTATCACTCAGAATGATAGTGGTTATGTACTCTCGAATAGCTTCGCGAAAGTCAATATAATGGCTTCTGGTCAGGGCATTGATTAGACGCTCATTGGCACGCAGTATATGAAATTTTGCTATCATTAACTTTTTGGGATATTCGTTCTCCACTTCAAACATGCTATAACTAGAAAGTTGGGAAATAATTTCGCTTTTGAGACTATCAACCATCTGATACTTATCTTGGTAGTGGAGGTAGAAGGTGCCGCGGTTAATCCCAGCCCGCTTGCAGAGCTTGCTGATAGAGATATTATCAAATCTTTCCTCTGATAGTAGCTGGATCAAGGCTTCTTTGATGTCTTCCTTGGTACTAGTTTTTCGTTTCTGGACCATTTTTCTTCCTTTTTGCTTAAATCAACACTTTGTTGATTTTTGATTATTGCTTTTTATCTAAGCTCATTATATAATATCTGTGATTTAGAATCAACACCTTGTTGATTTAAGGAAAAGAGCTTTGAAAAGGAGAGAAACGATATGGCTTATATTGAAATGAAACATAGCTTTAAACGTTATCAGATGGGGGATACGGAAATAGTTGCCAATCACGATATTTCATTTGACATTGAAAAGGGGGAACTGGTCATTATCCTAGGTGCTTCTGGTGCCGGTAAGTCTACGGTACTTAATATCCTTGGCGGTATGGATACCAATGATGAAGGAGACATCCTGATAGACGGACAGAATATTGCTGACTACAATTCCCACCAGCTGACGGACTATCGCCGCAATGACGTGGGCTTCGTCTTTCAGTTTTATAATTTGGTGCCTAACCTGACGGCAAAGGAAAATGTCGAATTAGCTTCTGAAATCGTCAAGGATGCTCAAGACCCAGTAGCGGCTCTGACCGCAGTGGGACTGGAAAAACGCCTCAATAATTTTCCAGCCCAGCTATCAGGAGGGGAGCAGCAGCGGGTGTCTATCGCTCGGGCTGTGGCTAAGAATCCCAAGATTTTGCTCTGCGATGAGCCGACAGGAGCTTTGGACTACAATACCGGCAAGCAAGTGCTGCAAATCTTACAGGACATGTCCCGCAATCAAGGGGCGACGGTGATTATCGTGACCCACAATGTTGCCTTGGCTCCCATTGCTGACCGGGTTATCCGCATGCACGATGCGAGAGTCAAGAGTGTTACAGTCAATGAAGAGCCTCAGGATATAAGTACATTGGAGTATTGATATGAAGAGAAAGATTTATTGGAAAGATATTCTGTGCTCCTTCACTAGCTCTAAAGGACGTTTCCTATCTATTTTAATCCTCATGATGCTGGGCTCTTTAGCTCTCGTGGGGCTTAAGGTCGCTCCACCCAATATGCGCAGAACAGCAACAGATTATTTGAAAGAGCAACGAACCATGGACTTGGCTGTTATGGCGGACTATGGTTTGGATGCGGAAGATCAGAAAGAGCTGGAAGCTATTAAGGGAGCTGATGTTGAATTTGGCTATCTGACAGATGTCACCGTAGACGAGGAGGCCCTACGAGTATTCTCGGATACTAAGGATATTTCAAACTTTCAAGTGACCTCCGGTCGTCTTCCCAAGAATGCGCAAGAAATTGCCCTGGCTAGCTTTTGGTCTAGAAAATATAAACTTGGTCAGGTGATTGATCTGACCGAGAAAGCAGGCAGTCCGTCACTTCTGAAAAACAAGACTTATAAGATTGTGGGTTTTGTCAACTCAGCAGAGCTCTGGTCTGATAGAAATCTGGGCAATGCGACTAGTGGCAGCGGGGCTTTATCAGCCTATGCTGTAGTCAACCCCAAGGCCTTTGATACAGATGTTTACAGTATTGCCCGCCTGCGCTATCATGATTTAGAAAAGCTGGCTCCCTTCTCTGCAAGTTATCAGGAGCGTTTGGAGGAGCACCAGACTGCTTTGGACAAGAGCCTTGAAGATAATGGAGCGACCCGGTTTAAGCTATTAGAGACGGATGCCAAAAGCACCATTCAGAAGGGTGAAGACAAGATTGCTCAGGCTGAGAGTGAGCTGACCCAAGGTAAAAAACAGTTAGAGCAAGCTCAGAGTCAGCTAGACCAGCAAAAAAGCCAGCTAGCGGCAGCTCAATCCGCCTCTATCCTAGCTCCCGATCAGCTCAGCCAAAGCCAGCAGCAGATTCAGAAAGCTGAGTCCCAGCTCAATCAGAAAAAAGCAGAGCTAGCTCAGGCAGAGAAAGACTTATCAGCTAGCAAGGACAAGCTAGCTGACGCTAAGGCAGACCTGAGTCGTTTGAAAGAGCCGGCCTATCATAGCTATGACCGCAAGTCTCTGCCAGGTGGTAATGGCTATTATATGTATAAAAACTCCATGAATAGTATTGCCTCGATTGGTAATATCTTCCCGGTGGTGCTCTATCTGGTGGCAGCTATGGTGACCTTTACCACCATGACTCGCTTTGTCGACGAGGAGCGAACAAATGCAGGTGTCTTTAAGGCTCTAGGCTATCATAGTCGAGATATCATTCGAAAGTTTGCTCTTTACGGTTTGGTGGCGGGGAGTCTCGGTACCCTCATAGGAATTCTGTTGGGACATTATTTCTTGTCAGGTGTGATTTCTTCTATTATTACCAGAGGGATGGTGCTTTCTGCCCCTCATGCTTATTTTTATATTTCCTATAGTTTACTGGCCCTGGGAATTTCACTTCTATCCAGTGTTCTCCCTGCCTATTTGGTGGCAAGACGGGAGTTGACAGAAGAAGCAGCTCACTTGCTTTTGCCCAAGCCACCGGTCAAAGGCTCCAAGATCTTTTTGGAAAGACTGTCCTTTATCTGGCGACGTCTTAGCTTTACTCAGAAGGTCACAGCTCGCAATATCTTTCGCTATAAGCAGCGGATGTTTATGACCATCTTTGGTGTGGCGGGTTCTGTTGCCCTGCTCTTTGCCGGTTTAGGACTCCAATCTTCTATTGGTGGTATTCCCAAACGTCAGTTTGAGGAGATTCTGCGATACGACTTGATTGTCGCTGTCAATCCTGGGGAGAATCAAGCTGAGCAAGACAAGCTGAAAAAGATGTTGGCTGATGGCTCGATTGCTGATTATCAGGAGATCTATAGTGAAACCTTGACAGAGAAATACAAAGGAAAAAAAGAGACAGAGTCAGTCACTTTGATGGTTACGGACAAGGAAAATTTTGAACCGTTCATCTCGTTAGAAAGTCCCGACAAGCAGCAAAAGCTAACTCTCAAGGACGGTGCAGTGGTTTCGGATAAATTGGCCCGCATAGCTGGGGTTAGCCCCGGTGGCCGTATAGAGCTGGGTGGCAAGTCTGTCAAGCTCGCAGCAGTCAATGAGAATCATTTTGGCCATTTTGCCTTTATGAAGGCGACTGACTACCAGAAGATTTACAGAAAAAAGCCCGAGAAAAACGCTTATCTAGTGCGACTCAAGAACCCTTCTAGTAAAAATATTGTGGATAAGGCCAATGAATTTATGAGCCTCAAGTCTGTCAAGAGTGTTTCTCAAAATGCTATCATGGTGAAGCAGTTCAACGTTCTAGCTGATTCTCTTAATAATACAATGCTGGTTTTGGTGCTGATTTCCATTCTTTTAGCAGTTGTCATTCTCTACAATCTGACCAATATCAATGTCGCTGAGCGGATTCGCGAGCTGTCCACTATCAAGGTTTTGGGCTTCCATAATAAGGAAGTGACCCTCTATATCTATCGAGAGACCATTATTCTGTCAGTAATTGGGATGGCAGTTGGGCTTCTAGGCGGTTTCTTCCTTCATCGTTTTTTGATTGAGAAGGTTGCGCCTAGCATTATCAGCTTAAACCCTCAAGTAAGTCCCTCAGTCTATCTGTTTCCTCTAACTGCAGTGACTCTTATTCTGACCTTGCTTGGCTTCTTTGTTAACTACCGTCTCAGACGAGTAGATATGCTGGAAGCACTTAAGTCCGTTGATTGATAAAAAAACACTTCAAAACTTTCACTCACTTGATGGGTGGAAGTTTTTTTGAACTTTGATATAATATTCCTTGTAAAGAAAGAGAAAGACACACGATGACACGAAAAATTGCCTTATTATCCGATGTGCATGGGAATAGCACAGCCTTAGAAGCAGTACTGGCGGATGCGGAAAGCCAGCAGGTGACAGATTATTGGTTTTTGGGAGATTTGCTCCTGCCAGGAACCGGTCGCAGAAATATCTTAGATAGGATGGAGAAGCTGCAGATCAGCCTCCAGGTCAGGGGGAATTGGGAGGATAGTCTCTGGCATGCCCTGCACCAAAAGCTGGATTTGGCTCGTCCCAGCCATCTTTACCTGACCCGGCTCTGTCATTTTGTCTTAGAGGAAATCAGTCCAGAAGAGATTGACCACATGCAGGAACTTCCTCTGCAAGTCTTGACAGAAGTAGAAGGCTTGATGATTGCGGTCAGCCACCATCTGCCAGATAAGAATTGGGGGCGGGAGCTGATTCATATTGGCGAGCAGAGCGATTTCGACCGACTTTTTGAGGGAAATGACTGTGCTGTTGCTGTTTATGGTCATATTCACCAACAGTTTCTCCGCTACGGGACTCAGGGGCAGCTGATTATCAATCCCGGCTCTATTGGTCAGCCATTCTTTCTTGATTCAGCTTTGCGTCAGGATTTGCGAGCTCAGTATGCCATTTTAGAGATAGATGAGACGGGTCTGGCTGATGTCGACCTTCGGCGCGTGGCCTACGATGTGGAACAGGAACTGCGATTGGCTAGGGAGCTCCACTTGCCTTACTATGAGATTTATCGGGAGAGCTTGGTCAATGGTATCCACCATACCCACAATCACGACCTGCTGCGAGAAATCAGTGAGCGAGAAGGCTATGCAGATGAGATTGCAGCTTTTTTAAAGTCCAGTCGTAACTCTTGAAGTTACACCCTTTTTGGGATATAATAGTGAGAGAAAATGATGAGGGAGGAGAGAAAATGCAGATTTCTAGCCGTTTTACCATTGCCACTCATATGCTGATTGTACTGGCTTTGGAAGGAAAAAAGCAAAAACTGACAAGTGATATTCTTGCTGGCAGTGTCGGCGTCAACCCAGTTATTATCCGCAAGACCCTGTCCCAGCTCAAGAATGCCGGGATGATTACCGTTGCTCGTGGGACTGGAGGAGCAGAGATTGCTAAAGATTTGAAAGACATTAGCCTGTTGGACGTCTATAGCGCGGTTGAGTGTCTGGGCAAGAGTGGCCAGCTCTTTAGCTTTCATGACAAGCCCAATCCAGACTGTCCTATCGGCAAGAACATTCACAATGTCTTAGACGATCGCTTGGCAGCTATTCAAGCAGCTATGGAAGCTGAGTTGGCTCAAACCAGCCTCGACGAAGTTGTCGCAGCGACCGAGAAAGAAATTAAAGAACAATCTGTTTCCTAGTGAGCGGATTGTTTTTTTGGTGAATAATATTCTGAGATGTAATTATTGACATTATATTAGGATGTGCTATACCAATAGTTGTAACAAAAATAATTACAATGTAAAATAAGCTTTCGGAGCAAATGGAGGTATGGAAATCAATATCAAGGAACCTATCTCCGTTTTGGGAAAATAAAAAAAGATTTGGCAGGAACACTGCTGAAATTTTAAATTAAAGAGAGGAGAAAAAACATGACTTTTGAATATGAAAGCAAGATTTATCTAGGAGAGGTGGCGCTATATGTAGCTGACCTAGCAAGACAAAGGGATTTTTATCAGCACGTTTTAGGCTTGGAACTTTTGGAAGAGCAGGATGGACAGGTGGCTTTGGGCAGGGACGGACAAGTGTTGGTGAGGCTTTTAGCAACCAGTGACCGGCAGACCGTCAAGTCTGCTTACGGTCTTTATCATCTGGCACTCTTGCTTCCAAGTCGTCAAGCTTTGGCGGATATCCTTAAGCATTTATCAGAAAATAAAGTTCCTATGGTTGGAGGGGCGGACCACGGTTATAGTGAAGCCATTTATCTGGAGGATCCAGAAGGCAACGGCATTGAGCTTTATCGGGACAAGCCTCAGGCTGATTGGGATATTCGAGAAGATG
>CAUVQK010000027.1:0-8650 GCA_963553705.1 uncultured Streptococcus sp. | reverse complement strand
AAAATACAATGATTTCTTGGTTGAATAAAATTTTCAAAGGAATGGTCATTGCACTTGGCTTTATTTTGCCGGGAGTTTCAGGCGGTGTTTTAGCAGCTATCTTAGGTATTTACGAACGCTTGATTCATTTTTTAGCACATTTAAAAGAAAACTTCGTCGAAAATGTTCTCTATTTCATGCCAGTTGGAATCGGAATGATTTTAGGAATAGCGGCCTTCTCCTACCCTGTTAATCTGCTGCTGGACAACTACAAAGTGATTGTCCTCTGGGGATTTGCCGGAGCCATTATTGGGACTGTTCCTAGTCTTATTAAAGAGTCTGTTGCTAAAAGTGAGCGTGATCGGATTGATATTCTCGTTTTCTGGGTCAGCCTCATCCTTTCAGGAATCTTTCTTTATTCCTTAAATGGTATGGTCGGCACCTTGCCAGCCAACTTTCTCTCTTTCATCTTAGCAGGAGCCTTGATTGCACTGGGCATTTTAATTCCCGGACTTAGTCCGTCCAACCTTCTCCTGATTTTAGGACTCTATGCCCCTATGCTGAATGGCTTTCGCAAACTGGATCTCTTGGGTACCTTTCTTCCTATCGGAATCGGAGGCGCCTTGGCTCTGATTCTCTTCTCCAAGCTAATGGATCATATTTTGAAAAACTACTACTCTCGTGTCTATCACTTTATCATTGGCATTGTCCTATCCAGTACACTTCTCATTGTAGTGCCTCAAGCAGGAAACAGTGAAAGCATCAGCTATCATGGGGTTTCTATATTGACACTTGTTCTTGCAGCCTTTTTCTTCGGTCTGGGAACCTGGCTGGGACTCTGGATGTCACAATTAGAAGAGAGATACACTAATGGCTAAAAAAACAAAAATCAAAAAAACACTGGTCGAGCAAATTTTAAGCAAGGCTAAAATTAACCATCGAGGTCTGCAGTTAAATGCCTTAGCAGAACAGCCAGTCGATGGTTTGGACCGTTCGCAGATTTATAAAACCTTGGCCTTGACAGGAGACAAGACTGGCACACTAATCGGTATCCTGCCTATCACAGAACATCTGTCCGAAAAGAAAATGGCCAAGATCTCCGGTAATAAAAAAGTCAGTATGATTCCCCAGAAAGACTTGGAAAAGACAACGGGTTATATCCACGGAGCCAACAATCCTGTCGGTATCCGGCAAAAGCACAACTTTCCAATCTATATCGACCAGTCAGCTCTAGAGCGAGATAGCATCATCGTTTCTGCCGGCGAAGTCGGCCGCAGTATCGAAATCAAGGCTCAAGATTTGGCAGATTTTGTTCAAGCTAACTTTGCAGACCTCAAGGAGAATCCTAGCTCATAATTCTTCAATATTGCACCTAATATTCTCAATAAACTCTAATAAGAAAGAAACAATCAACCACTATGAAATTATATTTTATCCGACACGGAAGAACGGAATGGAATCAGGAAGGCCGCTTTCAGGGAGCCAGCGGTGATTCGCCACTGCTGCCAACCGCCGTTGAAGAACTGCAAACCTTAGGAAAACATCTGGCCCAGACTCAATTTGGCAAAATTTACAGTAGCGACCTCCCACGCGCCGTTCGCTCTGCTGAGATTATTCAAGAAGAAAGCCAGTTTCCGACTGAAATCGTATCAGTACCTGAACTGCGAGAATGGCAGTTGGGAAAATTGGAAGGCGCAAAAATCTCTACCATAGAAGCCATCTATCCACATCAGATGACAGCCTTCCGCCACAACCTTTCGCAATTTAATCATACGTTTTTTGACGCTGAGTCGGTCTACCATACAACCCACCGAACCATTTCCTTTATCAAGACCTTAAAGGACAAGGACTATGAACAAGTGCTCATTGTCGGGCACGGAGCCAACTTAACCGCCAGCATTCGAACCATGCTGGGCTATGACACACCTCTTTTGCGCAAGAATGGCGGTCTGACCAATGCTAGTATCACCATCCTTGAAACAGAAGACTTTGAGAATTATAAGTTGATCACTTGGAATAATACGGATTACTTAGTTGAAAAGGCAGAAAATTAAGGCTGGATTTCTAGCTTTTTTTCTTACTTTATAGCCAAATATAGATGAATTTCCCTATCTTTTGTGATAAAATAGGTAGGAAAACTTTTGGAGGAAAAACATGACTACTGAACATATCGAGGAATTAAACGACCAGCAGATTATCCGCCGTGAAAAAATGGCTGCGCTGGCTGAGCAGGGAATTGACCCTTTTGGCAAACGCTTTGAGCGAACTGCTAACTCTGCTCAACTGAAAGAAAAATACAACGATAAAGATAAAGAAGAATTAAACGAACTCAACGAATCAGCTATTATCGCTGGCCGTCTCATGACCAAGCGCGGCAAAGGAAAGGTTGGCTTTGCCCACATCCAAGACCGTGAAGGCCAAATCCAGATTTATGTGCGTAAAGATGCAGTTGGTGAAGAAAATTATGAAATCTTCAAAAAGGCTGACTTAGGGGATTTCCTCGGTATCGAAGGTGAGATTATGCGGACGGATATGGGAGAACTCTCTATCAAGGCGACCCACCTTACTCACTTGTCTAAGGCTCTACGTCCCCTGCCTGAAAAATTCCACGGCCTGACAGATGTCGAAACTATCTACCGTAAACGTTATTTGGATTTGATTTCCAACCGCGAAAGCTTTGAACGCTTTGTCACTCGCTCAAAAATCATCTCAGAAATCCGCCGTTACTTGGATGGACAAGGCTTCCTTGAAGTTGAAACTCCTGTCCTCCACAACGAAGCAGGCGGTGCTGCTGCCCGTCCATTCATCACCCACCACAATGCCCAAAATATTGATATGGTACTACGGATTGCAACTGAGCTTCACCTCAAGCGTCTTATCGTCGGTGGTATGGAGCGAGTTTATGAGATTGGCCGTATCTTCCGTAACGAAGGAATGGACGCAACTCACAATCCAGAGTTCACTTCCATTGAGGTTTACCAAGCCTATGCTGACTTCCAAGACATCATGGACTTGACGGAAGGTATTATCCAACATGCTGCTGTCTCTGTAAATGGAGATGGACCAGTCAACTATCAAGGAACCGAAATAAAGATCAACGAACCATTTAAACGCGTTCACATGGTTGACGCCATCAAGGAAATTACGGGTGTTGATTTCTGGCAAGATATGAGTTTTGAAGAAGCTGCTGCCTTGGCTAAAGAAAAGAAAGTTCCGCTTGAAAAGCACTTCACCGAAGTTGGCCATGTTATCAATGCTTTCTTTGAAGAATTTGTGGAAGAAACCTTGATTCAGCCAACCTTTGTCTACGGTCATCCCGTTGCAGTGTCACCTCTGGCTAAGAAAAATCCAGAAGACCCTCGCTTCACAGACCGTTTCGAGCTCTTTATCATGACCAAAGAATATGCCAATGCCTTCACCGAGTTGAACGATCCAATCGATCAATTATCTCGTTTTGAAGCACAGGCAAAAGCCAAAGAACTGGGTGATGACGAAGCAACAGGCATTGACTATGACTTTGTCGAAGCTCTGGAATACGGTATGCCACCAACTGGAGGCCTAGGAATCGGTATCGACCGTCTGGTTATGTTACTAACAGATGTGACTACTATTCGCGATGTCCTGCTCTTCCCAACGATGAAATAATCTGTATTTTATACAATCTTAAAAAAACAAATCCTGCTGGAATTTCAGCGGGATTTTTTCATCAAAAAAAGTCTGGTTCCCCAGACTTTTGATTATATTATTCATATCTCAGTGCTTCGATTGGATCCAGTTTGGAGGCCTTGTTGGCTGGCAAGATTCCGAAGAGAACACCAATGGTTGCTGAGAAGAGAAGGCTAACGATGCTGACTGGTAGAGATACCGTTACTGGTGTTCCTTCCAGCATTTGACTCATGGCTGAGCCTAATACAGACGCAAGTCCTGCAGCTAGAACCAGTCCAATCAACCCACCAATCAGTGTCAAAATCATAGACTCAATCAGAAATTGCATCAAAATATTGCCGCGTGTTGCTCCCAAGGCCTTCCGCAGACCGATTTCACGGGTCCGCTCAGTGACCGATACCAGCATGATATTCATAACGCCAATACCACCAACAAAGAGTGAGATTCCGGCGATGGCACCGATAACTCCTGTCATGGCACCATAAATATTTTGCACTTCCTGATAGAGGGCACTATCATCTGTCACTTGATATTCTCCCTGTTGGAGTCCCGCAATTTCTGTTAATTTCTTGGCAACCTTAGGGCCAAGTTCTGGAACTAAGCTAGTATCATTCACTCGAAGAACAATCTCTGAAATTTCATCTACTCCAAAGTTTGCAGCTATGAGAGTATTGGTCGTAATGGCATTACCACCATAGACCTGCATAGAGCCAGATGCAGCAGCAGTTTCAGGATCTCTATAAACCCCAATCACCCGATAGTTACTGGCACCCACTGTCACAATTTTATTGATTGCCTCTTCAGCGGAAGAAAAGAGGTTCGCAGCCAAATCTTCGTCCAGCAGCACTACACTGGCAAAGCCTTGATAGTCTTGCTGCCTCAGAGCACGACCAGCAATTATTTTGTATTTTTTCACCTGAATATAGGTCATGTTTGCACCGACAAAGTTGACGCGCTCAGCCTGCTTATTTTCGTAGCTAAAGGTTTCCATAGCTGAGTTGGTCACATAGTAGCCGTCCACTCCCTTGATATGGGTCAATTCCTTAACCCATGCTTCCTGAGCCTTGGGTGGTTCCACCACTTCTTCGCTTTCATCTTCCACATTTACTGAATAGAGATCAGCCGTTTGTGTGTAGGAGCCATCCTTGCTCTTTTTAGGAGAAAAGACGAGACGCATGTTTTTCTGACTTTTGGTAAAACTTTCATTGACCCGCCGGGTAATGGAATCTCCTAAGGCCATGATAACCACAACTGAAGCCACTCCGATAATAATCCCAATCATGGTCAGAAAAGATCGCATCTTGTGTCCAAGAATGGAGCTAATGGCAAATTTCCAGTTTTGCATTAGGCTAGTCCTCCTTCCTTAGCGCTATCAGATGAGATGACACCATCACGAATGACAATCTGCCGTTTGGCATAGGCAGCAATCTCAGGCTCGTGGGTTACCATGATAATGGTTTTCCCTTCTCGATTGAGCTCAGTTAAGAGCTCCATAATCTGCTCACCAGTCTTGGTATCCAGGGCTCCTGTCGGTTCGTCAGCCAGAATCAAAGAGGGATTATTGACCAAAGCACGCGCAATAGCTACCCGCTGCTTCTGTCCTCCAGAGAGCTCTGAAGGCAGATGGTGCATCCGCGTGTCCAGCTCCACCTTGGTCAGAAACTGCTCGGCCAAGGACTTGCGTTTAGACTGACCGACACCTGCATAAATCAAGGGCAGTTCCACATTTTGCAAGGCATTAAGCTTAGACAAGAGAAAGAACTGCTGAAAGACAAAGCCGATTTGCTTATTTCGAACCTTGGCCAGCTTCTTATCACCTAGCTTAGCTACTTCTTCGCTTCCTAGATGGTATTCACCAGTGGTCGGACGATCCAGCATCCCAATGATATTCATCAAAGTAGACTTACCAGATCCAGACGGTCCCATGATGGCAACAAACTCGCCCTCTTCAACCTCCAGACTGATGTCTTTTAATACCTGCAGTTCCTGGTCTCCATTACGATAACTCTTATTAATATTTTTTAACTCAATTAGCTTCTTCATAAGATTTCACCTCTTGACCGTCTTTCAAGCTATCTGTCGGATTGATGATAACTTTACTATCCTTTGTCAAACCAGATGAGATTTCTTGATTTTCAGCATCAGCATTTCCGAGCGTTACTTCTGTCTTCTTGGCAACTCCTTTTTCCAGAACCCAAACATAGTTCTTATCGCCATCCATTACCACACTGCTGACTGGCACAATGAGTCCCTGAGTATTGTTTTTAACTTCGATATTGACAGAGAAACCTTGCTTGAGTTCACCAATCTCGCTGGTAATGTCAATTGTAAATGGATATTTAGAACCTGAAGCTGTTCCGCTGCCACCTGTTCCAGATGGTTGAGCTGCTGCCTGCTGGCCGTCTTTCGGATAGTTGGAAATGTAGCTGATTTTACCAGTCCATTTCTTGTCTGGGTAAACTTTTGATGTAATGGTCACTTCTTGACCAACAGACAAGTTAGCCAGATTGTATTCGGATAATTCACCCTTAATCTGCAGATTTCCATTGCTGACAATGTGAACCAAGGTTTGAGTGGCACCTGTTGTTGATTTTGAAACATCACGGTTGACTTCTACGACCGTACCATCTGCAGTGCTGGTCACTGTTAAGGCATTGAGAGTAGCTTGCGCTTTGTTCATATTATCCACTGCATCAGCTCGAGCATCACGTAGGTCAGCTGCCTGAGACTCCACAGAACGCTGAGCCTGAGCTTCAGACGCCCCATCTGCTTCTTCGTCGCCAGTCGTATTTACAGTCACACCATTGGTTTGCAAGTCATGTAATTGACGATCGGCTTTGCTAACCGCCCGAGCAGCTGCATCATAAGCAGCCTGAGCCTCTGCACTTTTATAAGTAACCAAAGCTTGGCCAGCTGTCACTTGGTCACCGACATTGACCAGTACATTTTCCAAGTCACCCTTGGTGCTATCATAGTAGATGTACTGCTCATTGCTGGCTGTGACATTTCCTGTCAGCAAGACTGAAGAAGCTACTGAGCCTTCCTTGGCCTTTTGAACTAAGGGGGTCGTATCGACCGGTGCCTCAGAAGGATTCCCTCCATTTAAAAACATGAAGAGAATTGCTCCTGCAACAACTGCAATCGTAGCTCCAATAATACTAAATAATTGCCATTTCTTTAACTTTTTCATCTTTTTTCCTCCTCTTGATGAAAACGATTTTCTTTTGTTATATTATATCACAAGGCTATCATAATTCTTCTAAAAAAATTTACAGTTTTTCACAAATGGTTGCTATTTTATCTCAGATAGTCACTCCACTCAAATCCGTAGCAGATTTTTGCATTCACCTGCTAAAAAAGGTACAATTACCTCATATAAATAGAAGGAGATTCTAACAAAATGAAAGAATTTGATATGATTGCTATTGGCGGTGGCAGCGGGGGAATTGCTACCATGAATCGGGCCGGCGAATACGGTGCCAAGGTTGCCGTTATTGAAGAAAAGAAACTGGGTGGCACCTGTGTCAATGTCGGCTGTGTCCCAAAGAAGATTATGTGGTACGGTGCTCAAATCGCTGAAGCTATCCAGCATTATGGACCGGACTACGGCTTTACTTCTGATAATCAAGCTTTTGATTTTGCTACTCTTCGGAAAAATCGCGAAGCTTATATTGACCGGGCACGTTCGTCCTATGACGGTAGCTTCAAGCGGAATGGGGTTGAGCTGGTCGAAGGCCGTGCCCGCTTTGTGGATGCAAACACTGTCCAAGTCAACGGTGAGCTTATTCGCGCCAAGCACATTGTCATCGCGACGGGTGCTCATGCAGCTATCCCCAATATCCCTGGCGCAGGCTACGGAGAGAATTCTGACGATGTCTTCGCTTGGGAAGAATTACCTGAATCTGTGGCTATTGTCGGAGCAGGCTATATAGCTGTTGAACTAGCTGGCGTGCTCCATGCTCTGGGAGTCAAAACAGACCTTTTTGTCCGTAAGGATCGACCACTGCGCAACTTTGACAGCTATCTGATTGACGGTCTGCTCCAAGAAATGGAGAACTCTGGACTCCAGCTTCATACCCATAAGATTCCACAAAAGCTGGAAAAACTTCCTGATGGTCAGCTCAAGCTCTACTTTGAAGATGGCAGCAGTCACACAGCCCAGCATGTTATCTGGGCTATCGGTCGTAAGCCAAACGTTCAAGACCTCAATCTGGAAGCAGCTGGCGTCACTCTCAATGAACGTGGCTTTATCGCTGTAGATGAGTACCAAAACACTGTGGTTCCTGGCATCTATGCTCTCGGCGATGTAACAGGCGAAAAAGAATTAACTCCTGTTGCTATCAAAGCTGGACGAACTCTGTCTGAGCGTCTTTTCAATGGTAAAACAAATGCTAAAATGGACTACTCAACTATTCCAACTGTTGTCTTCTCCCATCCCGCTATTGGGACAGTCGGCCTGACTGAGGTAGAGGCTATCAAGACTTACGGAGCTGAAAATATTCACGTTTACACATCTAGTTTCACATCCATGTATTCAGCTGTCACCCAGCACCGCCAACAGGCCAAGTTCAAGCTCATCACTGTCGGTGAGGATGAAAAGGTCGTCGGTCTACACGGTATCGGCTACGGGGTAGACGAGATGATTCAAGGTTTCGCAGTTGCTATCAAAATGGGCGCTACCAAAGCTGACTTTGATGCTACAGTTGCTATTCACCCGACAGGTTCCGAAGAATTCGTGACCATGCGATAAAAAATTCAAAATCAGAAGAGGTTTGGTATTCCAGCCTCTTTTTGACTTCTGTTACCATTTTATAATAAAGATGATGACCGTTCCATAACCTAATCTTTCATTTTACAGACGAATCTTACATTTTTGTAAGATTGTAAATTTTAGCTATTTCAGATTCATTTAATATCCCTTTGAAATATCCATCGAATGAAAGAAAGTCAGATTTTTTCAGACCATAAACTTCTACATCACTATTTTAAAGGTTAAATTGTCAAA
>CAUVQK010000026.1:0-8713 GCA_963553705.1 uncultured Streptococcus sp. | reverse complement strand
TAATGGGTAGGTGATTGGTCGGAAAATGTCGCAAAAGCTGACTGTACTGAACACCCAAAAATCCCATAAAAATCAGCAGAAAGAGTACAAAATGGTCATTAAAAACGTAGCGCAGGTATTTCAGACACTGCTGACGAAAATCCTGCTTTCGTTTGGCAAATAATTCTTTCATGGCGTTGCCTCTTCTGTCAGGGCTAGATAGATGTCATTTAGACTAGCATCCGGCATTTGAAATTGAGTCCGCAACTCAGTCAAGCTGCCCTTGGCCCGTACTTGACCCTTGTGCAAGATTACAAAACTATCGCACATCTTCTCGGCAGAGTCCAGAACATGGGTGCTCATCAGAATGGACTTGCCCTTCTTCTTTTCCTCATCTAAGAGTTGGATAAGGTCTGCAATAGCTACCGGATCCAGCCCCAGAAAAGGTTCATCCACAATAAAAAGGCTGGGATCAACTACAAAAGCACAGATAATCATCACTTTTTGCTTCATTCCTTTTGAAAAGTGAACAGGGAACCAATCCAGTTTTTCCTTAAGTCTGAACATTTCCAGTAGCTTATCCACGCGCTTAAAAGCTCTTTCCTGCTCAATGTCGTAAGCCATAGCTACCGTCTCAATGTGCTCGCGCAGGGTTAATTCTTCGTAGAGACTAGGCGTTTCCGGAATAAAACCGATCTTCTTGCGGTAATCACTGGGATTAGTCCGCAGCTCCAGCCCATCAATTTGAATCTGCCCCTCATAAGGTGTCAAAAGACCAATAATCTCATTGATAGTCGTGGACTTGCCCGCACCGTTGAGACCAATCAGACCAACCAGCTGGCCATTGCCCACTTCAAAGCTGACATCCTTTAAAACCGGGATATTAACATAGCCGCCCGTAAGCTCTTTGATTTCTAACATATTTTCTCCGAATTCTGGTATAATGGTTCTTATATTATAACAAAATCTAGCGAATAGAGGTACCATTTATGGCTGATTGTATTTTTTGTAAAATTATTGCCGGAGAAATCCCTTCTTCAAAAGTCTATGAAGACGAGAAAGTCCTTGCTTTTCTGGATATTTCCCAGGTAACACCAGGTCATACCTTGGTTGTCCCTAAAGAGCATTTCCGAAATGTGCTGGATATGGATGCTGACAGCACCAGTCAGCTCTTCGCTCGCGTACCTGACATTGCTCGAAAGGTCATGAAAGCCACAGGCGCAGCTGGTATGAATATCATCAACAACAACGAAGAAATTGCTGGACAGACTGTCTTTCATACCCATGTGCATTTGGCACCACGCTACAGTGATGCAGATGATCTCAAGATTACTTTCGCAGCCCACGAACCAGACTTCCCAGCTCTGGCCGAATTAGCTGAGAAGATTGCGCAAGCTTAAGGAGGGAATATGAAACTTTCAAATATTTTCCTATTTATCGGTGCCGCAGCAGCCAGCTACAAGCTAGTTGAAAACCGTCAAAAAATCCAAGAAGAAATCATTGAAACAACAGATAGTCTAGTCAAAGTAAAGGACAGTCTAGCCAATATCCAACGAAATATTGCCATCATTCAAGAGCAAAAAGAGCAAGTCAAAGACATGGCCCAAGATCTTACTTATAAATATAAAGTCCTTGAAAATCAAGCTCAGGTGCAGATCCAGCAAGTCAAAGACATCTGGGCAAAGTACGAGTCTTGATAGAGTAAAGGTGGGTGATAGGGGAACAAAAATTCCAATCAGCCGCCGCGTCAAGAGCTTTCCGTCATAACCAAATGAGACCGAGACATTTTGTCCCGGCCTCTTTTTATATTTAACTTTTTACTCTGTAGCCGCATTGACTACTGGCTGACTTTGTGGGGTGCTGACACTAACATCTGCCGCTGGAGCAGAGGAAGCTGCTGGAGCAACCGGAGTCGTATTCGTAGTTCCAACTGTTGTATCTGTCGACGGATAAGAGTAATTCTCATAACCATTATTATAAGTAGGCTGACTATAAGAATTCTGGTAACTGCTATAGCTTTCTGTGCTACTAGATGTACTACTGCTATTGCTGCTTCTTAGACTGTTGCCGCCCATAATATCTTCATAGAGAACAGCATTGGTCTTCAGACTCTTAACTGTGTCCAAGCCCAGAGACTTGCGGATTAGATTCTGCATGCTCAGCAGATGCTCTGACGTCACCAGCTGATAGCTTCCACCATCAGGCAAGGTCGCATCTTCTCCACGCAGCTGTTCAGACTTGATGTTCTTAAAGGCATCCTGATAGCCTAGCAATTGTGGAATGCTTTTTGAATCAAGTGCGATATTGGTCTGCATATTGCTGCTGACAGCTTTTAAAATAGCCTGATAATGGCTGACACTGTTGAGACTGAGAACTTTTTCAACCACTTTCTTAATTACTTCACGTTGACGCTTCTGGCGGCCATAGTCACCCTCTGGATCCTGATAGCGCATGCGAGCATAGACCAACGCCTGATCACCATTGATGGTTTGCTTGCCTGGCTCAACCTTAGCAGTATACTCAGGCTCATTATCCTCAATAGAAATTGGGAAGTCAAAGGTATTATTGACCTCAATACCACCTACTGCGTCTACTAGCTGAACCAAGCCCTGCATATTGATCATCACATAGCGGTCGATGTGGATATTCATCAAGCCCTCAATAGTCGAAATGGCCAACTCTGCTCCGCCAGTTGCATAGGCTGCATTCAGCTTGGCTTCAACTGTCTGACCGTTCTCATCAATCTGAGTCAGAATATCACGTTCCAAACTCATCATGACCGTTTTCTTGGTCTTTGGATTGACACTCAGGAGAATCATGGTATCGCTGTTCCCGACCCAAGTATCCTCGCGGGATCCGCTCCCTGTATCTACACCCATCAGCAGAATGGTCATAGGCTTAGTCGCAGAAATGACATCTGTCTCATTTCCCAAGCCCTTATAAGTCTTGGACAGTTCATCTGTTGACTGACCATAGATTGTCCAAGCATAAGTACCGATACCAGCTGTCGTCACGACAAGGAGGCTGAGAAACATCATTATAATCTTTTTAAACATATCTTTTTTAGTCTATCAGTTTACCCATCAGGTAAACATCAAGAAATATCCCTTCTTTTAAATAGGCTCCTCTTCTTTGTAAGCCTTCAATTTCAAATCCTAAATCTTTATAGAGGTGAACCGCTCGTTCATTTCTAACCTGAACGCTCAATTCCAAACGTCTAATATCCTGAGAATCTTCTGCCCAAGTCAGTGCCTCTTCCAGCAATATGCCTCCCAGTCCTTGGTTCCAGAAAGCTTTCTTCACCACGACAAAGACTTGACCAATATGGCGAATTCGCTCATGGAAATCAGCTGTGATACTGACAAGACCAGCAATCTCACCATTTAAAAGCGCCAACAGATAAAGCTGATTACTAGAAGCAGCCTGATGCTCAATGAATGAAGCCATCTCCTCTTGATTCATCAAAATTCCAGCCTCATCCAGCGTCATATAATCTGACTCAGACCCGACCTGATTGAGGAAGGCAATCAGATCAGCAGCATCTGTTTTTTCCGCTTCGCGCAAGCACAATTCATATTCAGTCATTCTGCAGTCCCTCAAGCAGCTCTTGGGCTCGCTTTCCTTTGGCTTCAAAAACCAATTCACGCCCGTCTTCCTCTTTCAAGAGGCTTAATTTGAGATAGTCTTCAGGCAGATTTTCTCCCAGCAGCTCCCCCCATTCAATGACTGTCACACCCTCTCCGAAGAGAAAGTCATCCAAATCTATGGAGTCTGGATCGTCTCCGATGCGGTAGACATCCAGATGATAGAGTGGCAAGCGCCCCTCGTATTCCCGAACAATGGTATAGGTTGGACTTTTAATCATCTGACTGATGCCCAACCCTAGAGCCAGACCCTTAGTAAAGGTTGTCTTCCCTGCTCCTAAATCTCCCGTTAAAACCAGTACGTCCCCTGCCTGAAGCAATTTGCCCAGACGCTGACCCCACTGGATTAATTCTTCCTCATTATGACTAAACATTCTCTTATTATACCAGAAAAAATTTTTTTCTGCTTAATTTTGCAAAAGAAAAATCAGCTACGAAAAGCTGATTTTTTATACCAAAAACGTATCCTATACAAAGGGTACTAAAATCAAGGAAATCCAGCAATGTTTATGCCTAATTTAAAGCCAGATTTACGAAATTCAAAATAAAAAGAAGATCCAAAATCCAAATCATAGAATGCACATCCTTGGCTTGACCTTTGAAGATTTTGACCAAGGTGTAGGTAATAAACCCAGCTGCTATCCCGTGAGTGATAGAATAGGCAAATCCCATAAAAATAGAAGTAAAGAAAGCCGGAATGGCTTCTGTCATATCATCCCAATGGATATTCTTCAGACTAGCCAGCATCATAATCCCAACAATAATGAGAATCGGTGCAGTTGCAGCATTAGGAACAATAGCCAAGAGTGGGCTAAAGAAGCTTGACACTGCGAAGCAGATAGCTACGACCAAGGCGGTCAGACCTGTTCGGCCGCCAGCTCCGATACCAGCTGCAGACTCCACATAAGTCGTCACGTTAGAGGTTCCAGCAATGGCGCCAATAGAGGTTCCGATGAGGTCCGAGTAAAGAGCCTTATCCAAACCTTCTGATTCATGGTTTTCCCCAGAAGTTGCCACAATCCCGACCTTTTCACCTGTACCGATCAAGGTACCAATGGTATCAAAAATATCTGTCAAGGAGAAAGCCAGAATAGCCATAAATGTCTGAGGCCAGCGAGTCGAATCTGCTAAGAGGGCACCCAGACCTTTCGGACCTACTGCCACCCCAAAAATCTGTCCCAATTCACTAACAGCAGTGCCAATGTTATTCTGCCCAAAGTCAATAGCTGACAAATCAACCAAGCCAACCAGAATAGCTACCACAGTCGTTACTAGGATGGATAGGATAACACCACCCTTGATATTTTTCACGATAAAGAAGATTGTGATGGCTAAACCAACCAAGGCTACGATGACAGCTGGATTATTAAAGTCTACCAGACCGGGAGTTGCTGCTGAATTAGCCGTGATAGCCGCTGCAGCCTTATCTGCTCCCTTGCCAGCTACTGTATAATTGCCTGGATCGATTGAAAACTTGAGCAAGCCAGCATTTTTAATACCTACATAGGCCAGAAAGACCCCGATTCCTGCTGAAATTGCTGCGCGCAAGGAGCCAGGAATTGACTCGATGATCATTTTACGCACCTTGGTCAAAGTGATAATGAGCGAAATAATCCCGCAGATAAAGACCATAGCCAAGGCTTCCTGCCAAGTGTAGCCCAAGGCAAAGACGACCGTAAAAGTGAAAAAGGCATTCAGACCCATACCCGGTGCCTGCGCATAAGGCAAGTTGGCAAAGAAGGCCATCATTAAGGTGCCGGCAACAGCCCCGATAATCGTAGCTAGGAAAACACCCTGCTTGGGCATACCAGTCTGAGCCAACATGGCCGGATTGACAAATAAAATGTAGGACATGGCAAAGAAAGTCGTCAGACCAGCCAAAACCTCTGTTCGGACATCTGTCCCTTTTTCGGTCAGTTTGAAAAATTTATCCATTTTTCAACAAATCTCCTTTTGAGTAAAATTTCTAATATCTAGTTCAAATAACAAAGAAAAACAGATTGAATTTCGTTTATTTGCGAACGATAATTTAAATTATAATAAAAAACATTCACTTTTTCAAGATGAATGTCTCGCTTTTCTTATTTTTTATTATCTCTCATCAGAAATACTAAACTCATAAACTGCAAAAAAGTAAAACCAAGAATGAAAGGCAGACGATCAGGCTGCAAAGTTTGCAAAAGCTTCTGTAGAACCAGCTGAGGATGAAGCAATAAATCCCAGCTATTGAGACGATCATAACGTCCTATGTAGATAGCCATACTGGACACAGCCGACAGAGCTGCCATCAGCAACAAGTCCAAATACCAGTTAAGCTTCCAGCGTTCCTTGATGACATACCAGCTCTCCATACCACAGAAAATTCCGAATAAAATACTGGAAACAAAAGCTAAAAAGAGCAGGAAAACACTTGGCTTACTCAGAACATCTGTCACCCAAGTCATATGAATCAAATCAGTGATCATATAGAAAGTGTTGGGGAAGAAAAGCAACCACAGCAGGAAAAGAAGAGGATATACCCACTTCTGCTTCTTGAATAAAAGTGTCAAGACAGCTGCATCATAGCTGATTAAGGCCAAGGTCATATTCCAAATGAGATAGGTCGGACCACCATTTAGAGATTGGATATAGATAAAAAAGGCAATCATCAGAAAAAGAGCATGAATCATGATCGATTTACGCATACGAAAAGCTCCTCCTTGGTGTGTCATAATTGTGACTGATTAGAGCACCATTATAACATAAGTCGTGTTATTTACACTGAATTCTGTTATAATAGTCTGTATTATCACTGAAAAGAGACTCACATGACAAAAAAAGTAATCGCTGTGGATTTGGACGGAACCTTGCTGGATTCAAATAGCAATCTGTCTGATTTCACCAAAGAAACCATCAAAAAAATTTCCCAAAAGGGCCACAAGGTCATTATCACAACAGGCCGGCCCTACCGCATGGCTTTGAAATATTATAAAGAATTAGAGCTCAATACGCCCATGATCAACTTCAATGGCTCTCTGACTCACATTCCAGAAAAGAAATGGGACTTTGAAAAATCGCTGACGCTGGACAAGTCCTTTCTGCTGGATATGGTTAAGCGCAGGGATGAGATTGAAGCTGATTTCATTGCCGGCGAATACCGCAATAAATTCTATATCACCAATCCCAATGAAGAAATTGCTGATCCTAAGCTCTTTGGCATCGATGCTTTTAAGCCTGAAAATCAGTTTCAAGCCAACTTAGTAACGGAGAATCCTAACGCCATTCTCCTGCAAACGCGAGCAGCTGACAAATATGCTCTGGCAGAGGAAATGAATGCTTTTTACCAGCATGAACTTGCCATCAACTCTTGGGGCGGACCGCTCAACATCCTAGAGTGTGCTCCCAAGGGTGTCAATAAGGCCTTTGCCCTTCAGTACCTACTTAATGTTCTCAATGTAGACCGTAAAAATCTGATTGCCTTTGGCGATGAGCAAAATGATACTGAGATGCTGTCCTTTGCTGGCACTGGCTATGCCATGAAAAATGCCAATACTGACCTGCTGCCCTTCGCTGACCAGCAATTATCTTTGACCAATGACCAAGATGGCGTTGCCCACGAGCTCAACAAACTATTTTTGTAAAAGTAGACAATTTGGCAAACTCTGTTCGAGAGTTTGTCTTTTATTTTTTGTCTTCTCTCGACCTCAATCATGCTTAAAAGCTTTAAAAATCAGAGCTTATTAGCTGCGCTATGATATTATAGTAAATCCACACTTGGTTTTGTAAGCGTTTGCCATTTGTTTGAGTTTGTGATATAATTAACATAATCAAAAACTAAATAACAGGAGGAAACTACTTATGAAAGCAGTTGTTGTAAATCCAGAAGGAACCAATGTCCAACTCATCGAAAATAAAGAAATGCGTCCTCTTGAAACAGGGGAAGCTCTCGTTGACATTGAATACTGCGGTGTCTGCCATACGGACCTACATGTCGCGCATGGTGACTTTGGCAAGGTACCGGGCCGCGTTCTTGGCCATGAAGGTATCGGTATTGTCAAAGAAATCGCTCCAGATGTTAAAAACCTCAAAGTCGGAGACCGCGTCAGTGTCGCTTGGTTCTTTGAAGGCTGCGGCGCTTGTGAATACTGTACAACTGGACGCGAAACCCTTTGCCGTACAGTAAAAAATGCTGGCTATTCTGTTGACGGTGGGATGGCAGAGCAATGTATCGTAACAGCCGACTATGCTGTCAAAGTCCCTGAAGGACTGGATCCTGCACAAGCTTCTTCTATCACTTGTGCCGGCGTGACTACCTACAAGGCTATCAAAGAAGCTCAGCTCCAACCAGGCCAATGGACAGTTATCTTTGGAGCAGGTGGATTGGGTAACCTAGCGGTTCAATATGCCAAGAAAGTCTTTAATGCCCATGTTGTCGCTGTTGATATCAACAATGACAAGCTAGCTTTGGCCAAAGAAGTCGGTGCTGATATCGTCATCAACGGCCATGAAGTTGAAGATGTCGCTGCTCTTATCCAAGAAAAAACTGGCGGTGCGCATTCTGCCGTAGTAACAGCCGTTTCTAAAGTTGCCTTCAACCAAGCTGTTGACTCTGTTCGTGCTGGCGGTCGTGTAGTTGCCGTTGGATTGCCATCTGAAATGATGGACCTCAGCATTGTCAAAACCGTTTTAGATGGTATCCAAGTCATCGGTTCCCTCGTTGGTACTCGCAAGGACTTAGAAGAAGCCTTCCAGTTTGGTGCTGAAGGATTAGTGGCTCCCGTCGTTCAAAAACGTCCTGTTTCAGATGCAGTGGATGTCTTTGATGAAATGGAAGCGGGTACCATTCAGGGACGTATGGTACTTGACTTCACACACTAATACTTTAAAACATGTCAGTCCCAACATTTACCAAACTTTTGGAAACTTATGATAGACAGGCTTGATATTATTTAGAAACTTTTGCCATTACAGAGGGAGACTAAAGACATAAGATGCGATTTTTTATCTTTGGTCCTCCTCTTTCTTTTTTGATAAACAAACACTTTCTCAAACAAAATTCTCTTCTGTCATTTCAAAAGTCTCTTTCATATTATTTCAATGTTTTTTCATAT
>CAUVQK010000025.1:0-8782 GCA_963553705.1 uncultured Streptococcus sp. | reverse complement strand
AGAATATTCTGATTTAATTTTGTTATATAAATCATCCGACTCTTGCTCTGGAAAATCCAGCAATCCCAACTCCTTATCATAAATCAGCGCCTTACGTTTGCCAATCAATTCATCGATTTTAACTACATTATGACCACCTAAATGCCGAATTCCTTGATAAGGAATGGGCAAATCGTCATTACTAAGTGTTAAATCTTTTAGCTCCGACCTCAGACTTCTTACAAAAGCATTGGCACAAGCAGTTCGAACTGCATATTCTAATTCTTTTATATTGCTAATATTCGCTGATAGGATGAAGGAATGAATGACATCACGAGGTACTTGAATATCATGGGCAGAATTCTTTGATTCGATAGCTAAAAAGTAATTTAGTAACTCTAGCTTTTCACTAATCGGTCGATTCGGATAAGAAGGCAGCTGGATTACAACAGGAAGTTTATTGGATAAATGTTCAGATAGCTTAGCGCTACTTCCGATAATTACCAAACCTTTCTTCTGAAGTCTCTTTTGTTCTCCTTCTCTGTGATTCAGCCAGGAAATCAATCTATTTTGATCCGCCGAAGATAGAACTTGTATGTTATCTATAAATAAAATTCCTTCTGCCACTTTCTCAAATACAGACTTCGTCGCCTCTGAGCCAAATAACAACTTCAGCAAATCATCCAGAACATCAATATAGTCTAAGCAGTTAATTTTTTCAAACAACTGAGGTTTACTAATTGCTTGATTTTGAATGGCAAACTCCATCATTTTATTAACGAAGTGAGTTCTACCAGCACCGACCTCGGATAAAATGAGTACTGGAAGGGCATAATTGGGGTATAAAATAGCTGCCTGTGCTAACTGGATGGCTGTTCGTAAGCTGCCATTTTCACCTATAATGCTTGGAAAATCCAAGGGATTTTCCACAAATACCTCTTTTAATTGGTATTGAACTGGCCGTGTATTTCCTTTAACGAGTATCCCTTCTTTTACCAATTGATTCAAAATAGTGCTCACATTTGAGCGTTGCATTCCTAAAGCAGCAGCAATTACTTTCGTTTCAAGTCCTTGCTTATTATTCTTTAGTAATTCTTGCTCTAGATATTCTAAGACTAGTGTTTTGGCAACCTTCATATTCTACCTCACTGATATTTTTCTCCCATCATCGTCATTCAATTTATCTTATACTGCAGCTTGATTCACCTACTTAGAGCCTTAGAACTTACTTCCTATCATCCTGTCATTTCCTTATCTAAACATTATAAATTGAAGCAAGAGGATGATAGAATACATAAAGGCCAACTGTTAATGAATGATATAAACAGCTGGCCTTTTTCTTTATCATTCAGGAATGAAATTCACCATTCATTCTTTTATCAGAAAACCAAGTCGTAAGGTGATTCCAGCTTGTCCGCTAGACTGGCTAGAAACTCCGCTGCGGGCTGACCGTCTACGACTTGATGGTCAAAAGTCAAGCTGAGCGGCAGGAATTTCTGCTCGTAGACTTGTCCTTGACTGTCAAGAGCCAGCGCCGTTTGCAAGGCACCAACTCCTAAAATGGCTACTTCTGGTGTATTTAGGATAGGAGTGAAATACTCAATTCCTGCTCCCCCGAGATTAGTAATACTGAAGGTTGAACCTGAGTAAAGAGCTGGATCCAAAGTTCCTTTACGAGCTTGATTGGCTTCCGTTTTGATAGCTGAGCCCAAGTCAGCCAGCGTTAACTTATCCACGTGACGAATGACCGGAACCACTAAACCATCACTAAGTGCCGTCGCGATACCAATATGAATATCTTCTACTTCCTGATATTGACCATTGAAATACCAAGCATTGAGCCGAGGGTGATCTTTCAATGCCTTGGCAACTGCCTTTGTCAGCAGGGTCGTGATGCTGATTTCGCCATTTTCTAGTGGAGAAGCCACCTTGTCTTTCATATCTTGTCTAAAGGCTATCAGCCGACTGATATCCACCTTACGATGCAAGGTCACCTGAGCAGATGCCTGGAGACTATTCATCATCCGCTCTGCAATAGTCTTGCGCATACCTGTCAATCCTGCACCATAGTCAACTTGACCAGCATGCTGAAGGACTGCTGAGCTACTTTCAGGTGTTTGGTTTGGAAGTGCCTCTGGTTTATAGTTTTCCACATCCCGTCGGGTAATACGGCCATTGCCTCCCGTTCCTGAAATCAAGGAAATATCATATCCTTTTTCCTTAGCAATCTTGCGGGCAAGAGGAGTGATGAAAATACGTCCATGTTCACTGTTTCCAACAGAGTTGGAACTTGCTGCAGCAGTTTTTTCTGCTAGTCCAACCCCTGCATCAGCTGCCCCTTGCTCACTTTCTGACTGGTTCGCAGAGGCTTCTTCTGCTTCCATACCTGGGAGAGTTTCTCCCGCTTCGCCAATCCATGCAATTACTTTCTTGCACGGGACAGTATCGCCCGCCTGACTGATAATTTTTAAAACCACTCCTGCGCTTGGCGCCTCTACATCACTGGTCAATTTTTCAGAACTGATTTCCAAGACAGGCTGACCAGCAGCTACGGTGTCTCCTTCCTTGACCAGCCAGTTATTTATCAAACCTTCGGTCATTGTTAAGCCTAGTTTAGGCATTACAATTTCTGTAGCCATACTTGCCTCCCTTCTATCTCTTCAGATCGTCAATCAATTCTGCAGCAACAGTCAGAACCTTATCAGCATTAGGGATATAGAGCTGCTCCAGATTCACAGCAAACGGCACTGGCACATTTGGCGCGCAGACACATTTTACTGGGCCGTCCAGATAGTCAAAGCATTTGTCTGTCACAGCTGCTGCAATATCCGTCGCTGTGTTATTGTGAGGGTTGGATTCATCAACGATAATCAGTCGTCCAGTTTTCTTGACTGATTCAAAGACAGTCTCCTCATCCCAAGGAGCTACCGTTCTCAAGTCAATGACTTCAACCGAAATACCATCTTTTTCCAATCGATCCGCTACTTCATAAGCTACATAGAGCATCTTACCGATAGTAACGATAGTAAGATCAGTTCCCTCACGGCGGACAGCAGCCTTTCCAATTGGAACTGTATAATATTCTTCTGGCACCTCTCCCTTGATACCATAGAGAGTCTTATCTTCTGAATAAATCACGATATTGTCGTCTTCAATAGAAGCCAGCAGTAAGCCCTTGGCATCGTAAGGTGTTGCCGGAACGACTACCTTGATACCAGGAATGGAGCCAAAGAGACCGTAATATGAACCCGAGTGCTGAGCCGCCGCCGATGCTCCTGCTCCGTGCATGGTCCGCATTGTCATCGGAACCTTGGCCTTACCACCAAACATATAGCGCATTTTTGAGCCTTGACCCAGAATAGCGTCAAAGCAGAAACCGATAAAGTCATTGAACATCAGCTCCGGTACTGGTCGTAAGCCAGTCAGAGCCATTCCAACAGAAGCTGACACGTATCCGTGCTCAGAAATCGGAGTATCAATCACCCGCTCTCGGCCGTATTTTGGCATGAGTCCCTTGGTTACACCCATTACGCCGCCCCAAGCATCTTCGTTTTCTTCTTCCAAGTGTTTGACTGTTACACCGCCAGCAATATCTTCTCCCAGAAGGATTACGGTGTCATCTTTTGCCATTGCCTGATCCAGCGCTTCATTGATTGCTTTCATAAATAACAGTTGTCTAGCCATTTGATCAACCTCCTTCTATCAATCAGCAAATACATCTTCCAGCAGAGACTCGGAACGAGGAATGGGACTGTCTTGAGCAAATTTGATAGCTTCTTCCACATCCTTTCGAGACTCCTCTAATATGGCATCAAGTTCCTCTTCAGTCAAGAGGCCATGCTCGATAGCGTAGTCACGGAAGACATCTAGAGCATCCACATCAGCCCAGTCTTTTTCTTCACCTTCCAAAGCCTTATACTTCTGCTCATCGCCCTCAAAGTGACCATGGTCGCGATAGGTTACAGCTTCAATCAAGGTAGGTCCTTCCCCTCTACGAGCCCGCTCTACAGCTTCCTTGGCTACTTGGTAGACAGCGAATAAATCCTTACCATTAACCCGGATGCCAGGCATGTTATAAGCAGCAGCCCTTTCAGCAATGGTACCAGACGCTGAAGAATACCATTGCGGTGTAGATTCTGCAAAGAGGTTGTTTTCATTGACAAAGATAACCGGCAGTTTCCAAATTGATGCCATGTTGAGACATTCGTGGAAATTTCCTTCATTGGCTGCACCATCACCGAAGAAGCAGACAGCTACACTGTCTGTTTTCAAGTACTTGTTGCGCATTGCTGCACCGGTAGCTAGACCAAAGCCTCCACCAACCATACCATTGGCACCGAGAATCCCCTTGTCCAAATCGGCGATGTGCATGGAACCGCCTTTCCCTTTTCCAAGTCCAGTCTCCTTACCAAAAATTTCCGCCATCATGCCCTTTAAATCACCGCCCTTGGCAACACAGTGACCGTGTCCCCGGTGAGTACTGGTAATATAGTCCTGGTCTGTCAGATTAGCACAGACGCCAGTAGCGATGGCTTCCTCTCCAGCATAAAGGTGAACAAAGCCAGGAATCTGTCCTGCAGCAAAGAAACGCCGTGTATTTTCTTCAAAATTACGAATATCCCACATCGTTTTATACATGGTCTTGGCTTTTTCTTTGGAAATCTGCTCCACCTCAACCTCGGTAGCATCATGGACTTTTAAATCGACTAGCTCCGATACAGCCCCTTGGCTTCTTGTTTTGGTCAATCGTTGTGGTAAATCTTTATAATGTGACATATTTTTACCTCCTCATTAATCGTCCTGAACGAGTCTTTTTGCGACTTCTTGTATTAGTTCTGATGTGGTCGGATGAGCAAAGACTGTTTCAAGAACTTGATCCAGCGTTGCTTCGGCCTGCCTTAGCAAAATCAACTGCTGCAGAAGATCTGTACCGTTCGGACCGACGATGACTGCACCTAGCAGAAGATGGTATTGCTTTTCTGAGATTAGCTTGACATAGCCCTCCGTCTCACCTATTGCGATAGCCCGCCCATTATAAGAGAAAGGCAGCTTCTCGACCAGAACATCATAGCCGGCCTGCTCAGCCTCTTCCTTGCTGAGACCAAAAGAAGCTACTTCAGGATTGGTGTAGAGTGAACGGGGAACACCCAGCGGATCAACTGCTTCTTCAGCTCTCCGGCAGATAGCTCTTATAGCCTTTATCCCTTCTGCACTAGCTACGTGAGCCAGCATATAAGATTCCAAGAGATCACCGATAGCATAAACATGCTCTTTGGATGTTTCGTAGTATTGATCTACCTTGACAAAATTCCGATCTGTCAAGGCTAATCCCATATCCTTTGCTAGCTCTAGATTTGGTTTGCGGCCAGTAGCGACTAAAAGATGGTCGAAAGCAACCTGCTCGTTCTCAAGTAAGACAGAATTAGCAGTTACTTCCTTTATCTGCGCTCCCTGATAAATCATCACCCCCATTTTCTTTAGTTTCTTTTGAATCACATGTCGCGCTTCTGCTTCTTCAGTCAAAAGGATTTCCGGTGCAACCTCAATAACAGTGACAGCAACACCCAGAGGAGCCATAGCGAAAGCTAGCTCAATTGCGATAACGCCACCTCCGATAATGACCAACTTCTCAGGAAGCTCCCTCAAGTCAAAAAACGTATCCGTCGTTAGATAGTCAACTTGTTCCAATCCCTTGATAGGAGGCACAAAAGGATAACTGCCAGTAGCCAAAATCACATCTTTGCCACTGATTTCTTTACCGTTGACGGAGAAAGTTCGGTCTTTGACAAACTTGGCCTCACCTTGGATATAATCAACACTCAAAGCTTTAAAGCTAGCATGAATTCCAGATTGCAAACTGGCAACAACCTGATTCTTTCGGTCTACCAATTTCTCAAAATCAATCCTTTCAAGCTTGCTCTCAATGCCATAACGCCTAGCTTCCTCCATTGTCAGCAACCAATGACCGTGCTGGAGATAGGCCTTAGACGGTATACATCCCACATTCAGGCAGGTTCCGCCGATAGACTTCTTTTCTACTACGGCGACTTTCTTACCTAAACGAGCTGCTTCTTCAGCAGCCACATAACCGCCCGGTCCAGCACCGATAATCAAAACATCATAAACAGACAAAACAGGCCTCCTTTCATAAAATGCAAAGGGTGCTCCAACAATCAAAATGATTGCTGTCGGCTCTAGATACAAAAAGTATCTCATTATTTTTCGTATACCTAAGACTCATTTCAAAAGCTCAGGATAGAGTCTGCTCAGAAACCATGAACCTCCTTTCTGTATTTTTATTTATCTACAAATAGTAAGCGCTTACTTTTTATGAGAAGCTTATACCAAATAATTAAACTCCAGTTGCCCATCCTTCAAACTGACTTGAACTGTCATTTCAGTTGTTTCCTTATTTTCTACCAAATAACGAGCCAAAGGCGTTTCGAGATAGCGCATAATGCTTCTTTGAATAGGACGGGCACCAAATTCTGATTGGTAACCTTTCTGGGCTAAAAAAGCATAAACTCCTTCGCTCAGATGAAGCTGAATCTTCTGATGTTTCAACCTTTCCTGAAGTTGCTGGACCATAATTTTTACGATATTGATCATATCTTCTGCCCTTAGAGGGTTGAAAATAACCGTATCGTCAATCCGATTTAAAAACTCTGGTCTAAAGCTATGTTGCAGCAAGGACAGAACTTCTTCCTGCGTTTCAGCAGTCAGTCCCTGTTCACTTTTGAGACTTTCCAAAATCTGCTGGGAGCCAATATTGCTTGTCATAATCAAAATAGTATTTTTAAAGTCGATAGTACGCCCTTTAGAGTCTGTCAAGCGTCCTTCGTCCAATACTTGCAGCAGAGTGTTGAATACATCCGGATGGGCTTTCTCAATCTCATCCAGCAAGACAATCGAATAAAGCCTCCTACGAACAGCTTCTGTCAGCTGTCCTCCCTCTTCAAATCCTACGTAGCCTGGTGGCGGACCAACTAAACGAGCAACGGCATGTTTTTCCATGTATTCAGACATATCCAGTCGGACCATTTCCAGCTCATTGCCAAACAGCCGCTCAGCGAGGGCTTTAGCCAGAGCAGTCTTCCCGACTCCAGTTGGCCCCAGAAAGAGGAATGAACCAATAGGACGCTTTGGATTTTGAATTCCTGCTCTTGAGCGTAAAATGGCCTCCGAAACCTTTTGAACAGCCTGGTCTTGCCCTACAATTCTCTGGCGCAAGAGCTTGTCTAGATTTAACAGGTGTTCGCGCTCATTGTCCATGATTCCCTGCACTTTGATTCCTGTTATACGCTCTACGATACTGGCTATATCTTCACGACTGACGTCCGGTCGTTCAGTTTCCCCTTGAGCTAGCTGGATTTTCTTGACAGCACACGCCTCATCAATCAAGTCCAGTGCTTTATCAGGCAAATAACGATCTGATAGATAACGAATTGAAAGACTGATTGCTGCCAGCAAGGCTTCGTCCGTCAGCCTAACTCCGTGAAAGTCCTGATAATTCTCTCGCAGTCCTTGCAGAATTGTCAATGCTTTATCTTGATCAGGCTCCTCAATACGAATTCGCTGGAAACGCCCCTCCAAAGCTTGATCTAGCTCGAAGCTTTCTCGATAAGCAGCAAAAGTTGTGGTTCCGATGATATTAATCTGTCCCTGAGCCAAGAGCGGCTTTAAAAGATTGCCTGCATCAAGAGACCCCTCTGTCCGACCAGCTGTCACGATTTGATGGATATCCTCAATATAAAGAATAATCTTCCCCTTAGCAACCAGCACCTCATCCAAAACAGCCTTGAAGCGCTCTTCAAACTCTCCCCTATATTTAGTCCCGGCAATCAGTCCGCCTAGATTTAACTTAAAAACTTCCTTGCCCAGTAAATGTTCCGGAACATCATCAGCAAGCAATCTGCCAACAAATCCCTCCATTACTTTGGATTTTCCAACACCTGGAAAACCTATGAGAATGGCATTGCTCTTCTCTTTTCTGGAAAGGACACGGATAATATCGTTGATTTCCTCTTGACAGCCTATCACCTTCCTACCGGACTGGTCTGCCAGCCACTGATTAAAGTTAGTTGCATATTTGCTCAGGGCTTGATAGCGACTCTCCTGACTGGAAGAGACAGCTCGTTTGCCTTGACGAACCTTATTCAACTTTTTCGCAACTAGCTCCTTACCAATCCCTGCCTGCTTCAAAAAGACAGTTATCGGATTTCTCTGCTGGTGAAATAGACTGAGAATCAGGTGTTCTACTGTTACTACCTCGTCCCTCAGTTCCGCCCTCTCAGCCTCCGCATCATCCAAAAGATTCTTGAGACGCTGGCTATACTGACGTCCAAATCGGTTCGTGTCCGTATGTGAAAATACAGGAATCTTGGCTAGTTCCTGATTGATGACGCTGATAAATTCATTAATATCAAGGTCCAGACCTGCATAGAACTCTAAGGCAAAAGCCCGAGGCTGGGTCAGCACTGTCCAGACATGCGGAATGTCCACTTGATAATTGTGTTTTTGAATAGCTAATTCCTTTGCAGCATTTAGTACTTCTTGCAAAAGATGGGTATAGTGTTCAGTCATATAGTTCCCTCGCTTTTCTACTGAAAACCAAAGACAACTGTAAACAATATTCTAAAAATTAACCTATTTTAACAAAAACTTAACTCGATAATCTTATGTCTATTATATCACTTTCGCAATCAATATACTAGAAAAAATGTAAACGCTTTTAGCGCTTTAATCTAATCTTAATAAAAGATTGTGAATAAAACAACACCAACTTATCCTAAAAGGACAAGCC
>CAUVQK010000024.1:0-8811 GCA_963553705.1 uncultured Streptococcus sp. | reverse complement strand
ATATTAATATAGGAGATTCTATGGGAAAAGAATTATTTAACCCCCATTTAAACAAATTTTCGATTCGAAAATTAAATGTTGGAGTTTGCTCGGTATTATTATCTACCGTTTTCCTTTTAGGTACTGCGGCTACAGTCAATGCAGATGAAACTGCCAACGGATCTGTAGATGATAATATCTCACTGCCAGAAAAACCGACGGAGTCTGCTGTCAGTCAGCCTGCTCTTGAGAATACAGCAACATCTGCTGTTTCAGAAACAGCTAGCTCAGAAGCAAGTGCTGATCAAAATCAGTTGGTAAGTCCAGCTGCAGCTCCAGAGCAAGCGACACCTGAAAAGGCGAAAGAAGCTAATCAGACAGCTGAGACCCCTAATGAAGCAAGACCAGCTGAAGCTAGTCGGACTCGCTCTTATTCAGTACAATATACGCCAAAACCAAGTTCTGCAGCTATGCCGAGGTCCGAGCGTAATGGCCAGCCAATGGAGACAGGAACATCATTTCGTACTACCAGTCCTGCTGGTCAATCTAGCTCTGCTTTAAGAGATGCGACCGCTAATCCTACAGTTTCTAAGCCTACGCTGGAAGAGTCAGTAAGAAAACGCTCTGATGAGTTGATGAAGCAGGTAAACTGGCTGGATTTTGGTGATACTAAATCACTGAGAAATCTAGATAAAGATGGATCCTTTAAAGTTGGAACAGTATATGAAAAAGAGATTTCGCCGGGCTATGTGGTCAAACTGACCGTGACGGAATTGAAACCTTTCTATGCGACAGAGATCTATCGTGATCGAGTAAAGGGGACTGAGTACGAAAGCAGTTATGATCCCAATGCAAAAAATACTTGGCTTCAATATAACAATAGCAATAATTATGCTTATCAGTATTGGTATGGTGATGATTACCGTCCTAAAATTACTGGTGCTGCTCAGAATCAATATTCAGCTATTAAGTCAGAAGGAATTGATACTAAAGGGCGTAAGACCCAACTGCAGGTTCCTAAAGATGAAGCCAACTATGGTGTGAAGTTCAAAGTTGAAGCTAGATATCGTGGGAAGCCAGTTAAAGCAACCGTTGTCATGGCTGATGGAGAAGAGGCAAACCCTGGTGAGTATGCTATCTTTACAACCAATGGTAAGGGTTGGGAACATTTGGCCGAGTGGAAGCGTACAGTTACAGACGCAAATGGTGTGACTACTGAGATTACAGAAACCTATAAGCCAATGAAGCCTACTACAGAAGGCCAATTTATTGGAAATGACGGTACTGGGGTTCATTGGCAGGCCTATGTCAGTCCTGACCAAAAGACTGGCGGACTGGGAAGTCAAGTATTTGGACCGAACGTTTCTAGACACAATACAATTCCGCTTGTCATGACACGTGGTGCATCAGAGGTTGGTATTTATATAGCTTCTTCTGGCCAGCAGGCTGCGATGATTGGTTTTATGGCAATTGATGAAGGTGATGCACCGGATTCCTATGGAAAAGCTATCCATGCTATTTCAAGATACAATGCAGAAACTGGCGGTCAAAATCCACAGCCATTCTTGGGCCGTGTTGCGGCTGATATTGATACCACATCTGGGAACAACTGGAAGCATGACGATCAGAATGATTTAGCCGATGAAGGTATTAATCAGCTCTTGTCTGATGATTTAGTCGGGAAAACTAATGGTCTTTTTCCAGTAAACCGTCTGCACGACGGAGATTATTCTCTCCGCATCCATGCTTCGGCTAATGGTTACGAAAAAGCCTATGTCCGTGCCTGGATTGACTTCAATAATAATGGTGTCTTTGACGAAGACGAAGCCAGTGAATTTACCGAAGTAACAACTGCGGGAGATTATACTGTCAACTTTAAGAAGAATCCAGCTATGACTAATCCTGAACTTAGCAAGCTGGGAATGCGGGTTCGTATCGCCTTGAACAAGGGAGATATTGAAAAGCCAACCGGAACTGCATTTAGTGGTGAGGTGGAAGATCTAGAAGTTGAACTGACTTATCCACCAAAAGGTGATAAGAAGGAAAGTACTGGAATCCGTGATCAGAGACAGACAGCCACTCTTCATTTCACTCCTCAGGGCATTGCTCAAAATACTGAAAATAAGAGAGTAGCGATTGATACTACTAAAGCTCCGATTGTATTGGATGCGAGAGGAAACGTCCTGACTGCTGATGCAGCAGGCTGGTACAATACTGCTGAAGGCCGTTATAAAGTAACAGCAAACGGTGCTGATGTAGATGTGGTATATGAGCCTAAGGCAGGCTTTGTCGGCACAGCTCAGGGAATTAACATCCGTCGTTTCGATACTAACGGCGCAAGTACGGATTGGATTGCCAAAAATCAGGCTGAACCAGTCATCAATGATCAACTGAATACGATGGATGGACGCTATGTGCCAACTGTGCTGAATGTTCCTAAGTATGAAACAACGGATGCTCAAGGATTAACGCAAGAAAAGACGCCTGTCTTTAATGATGGTGATGCTGGCAAAACTCCGGCAAGTCCGACGGCAGCAAATCCAGTAAAATTTGTGAAAGCGGATGGAACGACTACAGATGATACTAGAGTTCCAGCTTTATCAAATGGTCGGGAAGTCGGTCGTTTTGAAGTCCAACCTGCAACAGGTAAGATTACTTTCAAACCAAACAAAAACTTTGTTGGTACTGTAGACCCTGTGTCTGTTCAAATGATTGATGGCAAAGGCATTCCGCATCAAGCTGTTTATCAGCCAAAGGTGACACCTGTCAGACCAACTGCTCAAGGTGCCAGCAGCGAGGGCATTCAAGGTGCAGTTCAGACAGGGCAATTGACCTTCAATGCAGGCAATAATCGTGTGCCTATTGATAGCAAGAAGTTGCCAACCTTTGATAATGACAGCCAAACTAAAACAGTTGATGGTGTCGGCACTTATCAGGTGGATAATCAAGGCTTAGTTACCTTCACTCCACTACCGACTTATACTGGACGGCCAGCGGCAGAGGCTGTCAAGCGAGTAGATGTCAATGGGACAGAAGTAACAGCTAACTATCAGGCTGATGTAAAAGCAGCAGCACCAAGTGCGACGAATGCTGAAACCAGTGGCAGACAAGGTCAAGTTCAGCGAGGAAAAGTCAGCTTCACAGAAGGTTCTGCGCAAGTCAACGGTCAAAAACAAACGGTGGCCTTTCCAGCTGGCTCAACTCCGCTCTTTGACAATGGTTTGACTGTTAAAGAAGTTCCTACTGTTGGTAAGTTTGAAGTGGATGCGAATGGAAATGTAACCTTTACTCCAGAGAAACAATTTAAAGGCCTTACACCAGACATCAGGATTACTCGTACAGATACGAATGGTAGCGCAGCTACAGCTATCTACAAGGCAACAGTCACTGCTGTTACTCCAACAGGGACAAACATCACCAGCACTGGTAAACAAGGCCGTCCACAGACAGGTATGCCAAACTTTGTCAGTGGCAATCCAGATGTACCAATGGATAATGATACTCCAGCGACTTTCGACGACGGAAGCAAGCGCAAGGTGGTTCCGAATGTCGGAATCTTTGAAGTGGCACCAGATGGTTCTGTTACTTTCACACCTGACAAGCAATTTGTTGGCACACCAGACCCAGTTGTTGTTAAGCGAGTGGACAAAAATGGCACTCCTGTGACAGCTAAATATACGCCTACTGTTGAGAAAGTGACCCCAAGAGCAACAGGTGCTCAGACAAAAGGCCCGCAAGGTCAAGTTCAAAAAGGAAAAGTTACTTTTGAACCAGGAAGTCCTCAGGTTGGTTTCCCAGAGAACAGCACCCCAGTCTTTGACACCGGCACTAATGTCAAAGAAATTGCCAAAGTCGGTAAGTTCGAAGTGGATGGAGAGGGTAATGTCACCTTTACTCCAGTCAAAACGTTTGTCGGTAAGACACCAGAAGTTGAACTCAGCCGCGCAGATGTCAATGGCACAGTAGTCAAGGCCAAATATCGGGCGACTGTGACCGCTGTGACTCCGACGGGAACTGGAGATCAGACAGAAGGTCCGCAAGGCCAAGTTCAAAAGGGCCGTGTAACTTTTAAAGCTGGCGATCCAAAAGTAGGATTCCCAGCCAACAGCACCCCAGTCTTTGACACGGGTTCGAATGTCAAAGAAATTGCTAAAGTCGGTAAGTTTGAAGTAGATGGAGAGGGCAATGTCACCTTCACGCCAGACAAACAGTTCAAGGGTGAAACACCAGAAATTAGCATTTCTCGCAAAGATGCAAATGGTATTGCCGCAAAAGTCACTTATGTTGCGACGGTCACATCAGTAACTCCAATAGGGACAAATGTGACTAGCACAGGTCCTCAAGGTCTTCCGCAAACAGGTACCCCAACTTTCCAAGGTGGTGATCCGCTAGTTCCGATTGATGAAGCAGTCACGCCAACCTTCGAAGATGGCAGTAAGAAAAAGGCTATTCCAGGTCAGGGAACTTACACCATTGCACCAGACGGCGCAGTGACCTTCATGCCAGAGAAGCAGTTTGTAGGAAAGCCAGATTCAATTACTGTAAAACGTGTTGATAAGAACGGGACGCCAGTGACTGCGACATACAGTCCAGAGTTCACCAAGGTAACTCCAACAGGAACTAATGTGACTAGCACCGGTCCACAGGGGATCCCGCAAACAGGTACTCCGACCTTTGCGGGCGGCGATCCACTGGTTCCGATTGATGAAGCAGTCGAGCCAAGCTTCGACGATGGCAGCAAGGAAAAGACTATTCCAGGTCAAGGAACTTACACCATCACTTCAGATGGCGCAGTGACCTTCACACCGGAGAAGCAGTTTGTAGGAAAGCCAGATTCAATCACTGTAAAACGTGTTGATAAGAATGGTACACCAGTAACTGCGACTTACAGTCCAGAGTTTACCAAAGTGACCCCAACTGGTACTGGTGATAAGACTGAAGGATTACAAGGCCAGGTTCAAGAAGGCCATGTTACCTTCACACCAGGTCATGATTCTGTACCATTTCCAGCTGAAACAACTCCGCTCTTTGACAATGGTTTGACTGTTAAAGAATTGCCAAATGTCGGTAAGTTTGAAGTGGATGCTAATGGTAAGGTGACCTTCACGCCAGACAAGCAGTTTAAGGGAACCACTCCTGAGCTGACATTGATTCGAGCAGATGTGAATGGTACACCTGTTACCGTCAAATACCAAGCGGTAGTGAAAGAAGTGATTCCAACGGGAACAAATATTACCAGCACTGGTGAGCAAGGCCGCCCACAAACAGGCAAGCCAAACTTCGTAAGCGGCACTCCAGGAGTACCACTGGATAATGACACTCCGGCTACTTTCGACGACGGAAGCAAGCGCAAGGTTGTTCCAAATGTCGGTATCTTTGAAGTGGCACCAGATGGTGCTGTCACCTTTACTCCAGATAAGCAATTTGTAGGCACACCAGATCCAGTTGTTGTTAAGCGAGTGGACAAGAATGGCACTCCAGTGACAGCCAAGTATACGCCAACGGTTGAGAAAGTGACTCCAAGAGCGACAGGTGCTCAGACAGAGGGACTTCAAGGCCAAGTTCAAAAAGGCAAGGTTACTTTTGAAGCCGGAAGTCCGCAAGTCGGCTTCCCAACCGACAGTAGACCAGTCTTTGATACCGGCACGAATGTCAAAGAAATTGCCAAAGTTGGTATGTTCGAGGTTAATACAGAGGGGAATGTTACCTTCACCCCAGTCAAATCGTTTGTCGGTAAGACACCAGAAGTTGAACTTAGCCGTACAGATGTCAATGGTACAGCAGCAAAAGCTAAATATCAAGCGACTGTGACAGCTGTTACTCCAACAGGTACTGGTGACAAGACAGAGGGACTTCAAGGTCAGGTTCAAAAAGGTCATGTCACATTCATGCCAGGCCATGAATTAGTTCCATTCCCAGCAGGTTCAACCCCGCTATTTGGTAACGGAAAAAATATTAAAGAAGTACCAAATATCGGTAAGTTCGAAGTTGATGCAGATGGTATTGTGACCTTCACTCCAGACAAACAGTTCAAGGGTGAAACACCAGAACTAGGAATTATTCGTGTGGACGCCAACGGTACCCCTGTTACAGTTAAGTACCAAGCGGTAGTGAAAGAAGTAACTCCGACAGGTACCACCGTTACTAGTACCGGTCCACAAGGTATCCCTCAAACAGGAACTCCAACCTTCAAAGCTGCGGATCCACTAGTTCCAATTGATGACTCAGTCGAGCCAACTTTCGACGATGGCAGCAAGGAAAAAACCATTCCAGGTCAAGGAACGTACACCATCACTTCAGATGGCGCAGTGACCTTTACTCCAGACAAGCAATTTGTAGGCAAACCAGATCCAGTGACAGTGAAACGTGTTGATAAGAACGGCACTCCAGTAACGGCAACTTACAGTCCAGAGTTCACCAAGGTAACTCCAACAGGTACTGGAGCCAAGACAGAAGGTCTGCAAGGCCAAGTCCAGGAAGGCAAGGTGACCTTTACGCCTGGTCATGATTCAGTTCCATTCCCAGCAGATTCGACTCCACTGTTTGATAATGGTTCTTCTGTCAAAGAAGTGCCGAATGTCGGTAAGTTTGAAGTGGATGGAGACGGTAATGTTACTTTCACTCCAGACAAACAATTCAAGGGCGAAACGCCAGAACTTGAATTGACTCGCACTGATATCAATGGTACCCCTGTTACAGTTAAGTACCAAGCGGTAGTGAAAGAGGTAACTCCAACAGGCACCACCGTAACGAGCACTGGCCCACAAGGCCAACCACAAACTGGTAAACCAAACTTTGTCGGTGGCGACCCGAATGTACCACTGGATGATGATACTCCAGCGACTTTCGAAGATGGAAGCAAACGCAAGGAAGTTCCAAATGTCGGTACTTTTGAAGTGGCACCAGATGGATCTGTCACTTTCACACCTGACAAGCAATTTGTTGGGACTCCAGACCCAGTTGTTGTTAAGCGAGTGGATAAGAATGGTACGCCAGTGACGGCTAAGTACACACCTACTGTTGAGAAAGTGACCCCAACAGGCGCCGCCGCAACCAGCACCGGTCCTCAAGGTCTGTCTCAAACGGGTACTCCAATCTTCACAGGTGGTGATCCACTGGTTCCAATTGATGACTCGGTCGAGCCAACTTTCGACGATGGCAGCAAGGAAAAGACCATTCCAGGTCAAGGAACGTACACCATCACTCCAGATGGCGCAGTGACCTTCACGCCAGTGAAGCAGTTTGTAGGCACACCAGATCCAGTTGTTGTTAAGCGAGTAGATAAGAATGGTACGCCAGTAACGGCAACCTACAGTCCAGAGTTTACCAAGATAACTCCAACTGGTACTGGAGCCAAGACAGAAGGTCTGCAAGGCCAAGTCCAAGAAGGGAAAGTAAGCTTCATCCCAGGACATGACTCTGTTCCATTCCCAGCAGGTTCAACTCCACTGTTTGACAATGGTGCAGCTGTTAAGGAGGTTCCAAATGTTGGTAAGTTCGAAGTGGATGCGGACGGCAAGGTAACCTTTACGCCAGAGAAGCAATTCAAGGGAGAAACACCAGAACTCGAATTAACTCGCACCGATGCCAATGGTACCCCTGTTACAGTTAAGTACCAAGCAGTAGTGAAAGAGGTAACTCCAACAGGTACCACCGTGACGAGCACTGGCCCACAAGGCCTTCCGCAAACAGGGACTCCAACTTTCAAAGGTGCGGACCCACTAGTTCCGATTGATGAGACTGTTGAGCCAACCTTTGCAGATGGAAGCAAGCAGAAGACCATTCCAGGTCAAGGAACTTATACTATCACTCCGAATGGCATTGTGACCTTCACGCCAGAGAAGCAATTCGTAGGCAAGCCAGATCCAATCTCTGTGAAACGAGTAGATAAGAACGGTACACCAGTGACAGCGACCTATAGTCCAGAGTTCACCAAGGTAACTCCGACAGGTACTGGCACTAAGACAGAAGGTCTGCAAGGTCAGGTTCAAAAAGGTCAAGTGACTTTCACACCAGGACATAAATTAGTTCCATTCCCAGCTGGTTCGACTCCACTCTTTGGTAACGGAAAGAATATTAAAGAAGTGCCAAATGTTGGTAAGTTCGAAGTGGATGCGGATAACAAGGTGACCTTCACCCCAATAAAACAATTCAAGGGCGAAACATCAGAACTGGGATTAATTCGTTTAGACGCTAACGGAACTCCTGTTATTGTCAAATATCAAGCAATAGTGAAAGCAGTAGTCCCAACTGGTAAAGATACCACATCTACAAATATCAAGGGCCATGTTCAGACTGGCAAACCTGTCTTCGAAGCAGGTGATCCATTGGTTCCAATTGATGAAACCGTTGAACCAAGCTTCGAAGACGGAAGCAAGGAAAAGACCATTCCAGGTCAGGGAACGTACACCATCGCACCAGATGGGACAGTCACCTTCACTGCAGAAGCTGATTTCCTTGGTCAGGGTACTGGTGTGACCCTTGTACGTCGTGATAAGAACGGTACCTCAGTGACGGCTCGCTATGTTCCAACCGTGGTTGAACCATCAACCAGCAAGGACAGTGTGTCCAGCGGTCGCAAGGGTCAAGCTCAAACGGGAACGCCAACCTTTGAAGGGGCGATTGACCAAGCGGTAGCACCAACCTTTGCGGATGGTAGCACCGAAATGGTTGTCCCAGGAGAAGGAACTTATCGTTTCAATATGCTGGGAGCAGTAACCTTTGCGCCGGAAGCCGACTTTGTCGGAACTGCTCGCGGAGTCGTCGTGAAACGTCTCGATATTTATGGCAATGCCGTGACGGCTACCTATACCCCAACTGTTTTGGGAAGTA
>CAUVQK010000023.1:0-8925 GCA_963553705.1 uncultured Streptococcus sp. | reverse complement strand
ATATGGAAAGTACGCAGAAGATAGTTTTCCTGCTTTTTCTCTCCTCTTTAAAAGCATTCACTAATGAGATGGATAGGGCTGTGGAATAAAGAATAATTAGAAGTAAGTTGTAAATGTAAACAATTTCAGTTTCCATAGTGTCCTCCTTTTAGTAAAGCGTATACAAATATTATAACATTCTCCTAAACTTTTTTTATGACTGCTCTGTAACAAAGGACTAAACCTTAGGTTTATTTTATCAGAAAGCTTGATTTAATAGGGTTTAGTCCGCTGAATCAGCTCTTGTATGTTTACATCTGAGGGTTTATAGTCAACCTTCTGGGAATAAGTTAAGATAAAGTTATTAATATACAGGAGGGCTCAATTATGAGTAAAAAATTAGATTATATTACGACAGAAGATTTCTCCAAGGAAGAATTGCTTTACTTAGTTGATTTATCCTTGAAGATCAAGGCATGTATCAAGAATGGTTATTATCCTCCTTTGCTTAAGGATAAAACCTTGGGGATGATTTTCCAGCAATCTTCGACTAGAACCCGCGTCTCTTTTGAAACTGCTATGACCCAGTTGGGGGGTCATGCCCAGTATTTGGCGCCGGGACAGATTCAGCTAGGGGGGCATGAGACGATTGAAGATACTGCGACAGTTCTTTCTCGCTTGGATGATATTCTCATGGCGCGTGTGGAGCGGCATCAAAGTGTTGAAGATTTGGCTCGGTATGCTTCTATTCCGGTAATCAATGGGATGTCAGACTATAACCACCCAACACAGGAGCTAGGGGACCTTTGCACGATGGTGGAACATTTACCAATGAATAAAAAGCTAGAAGATTGTAAGGTGGTCTTCGTTGGAGATGCTACTCAAGTTTGTTTTTCTTTAGGCTTGATTGCTACTAAGATGGGAATGGAATTTGTCCATTATGGACCGGAAGGTTTCCAACTGAATGACATGCACAAGGAAAAATTGGACGCGATTTGTAAAATATCTGGTGGTAAATATACGGTAACGGATGATGAAGAATCTATTGTTGGAGCAGATTTTCTTTATACGGATGTTTGGTACGGTCTCTATGAGGCTGAACTGTCAGAAGAAGAGCGCATGAATATCTTCTATCCTAAGTACCAAGTGGATAGTGATATGATGGCTAAGGCAGGAGCAGATTGTAAATTTATGCATTGTCTGCCAGCGACGCGCAATGAAGAAGTGACTGATGAAGTCATGGATGGAACGAACTCTATCTGTTTTGATGAAGCAGAGAATCGTCTCACTTCTATTCGAGGACTTTTGGTTTATCTATTGAGAGACTATTCGAAGAAAAATCCTCATGATTTAGCTAAACAATCGGCAGCTAAAGCTGATTTGGAAGAATTCTTAAAATAAGAATTGAAAGCAGATAAACAAAGCTAATTCTGCTCTCTCTCAGAGTAGACTTCTTTTGTAAGATGTTCTCTAACTTCTCATATCTTATTTTGAAAGGGTGAAGTCGATGGAAAGCAAGAAAAAATTTAGTTTATTTAGTGCGGTCCTGTCGGTTATCTGTGTGGTATTTGTTGCAGAAGCTGCTGCTCCAGTCGCGGCTATTGGAAATTCTCAATTTTTCTGGTGGCTCTTTCTCTTATTGGCGTTTCTCCTTCCCTATGGATTGATTTCTTCTGAGCTAGGAACTGCCTATATTGGAGATGGGGGGATTTATGATTGGGTAACCAAAGCATTTGGGCATCGTTGGGGGTCCAGAGTTTCTTGGTATTACTGGATTAATTTTCCACTTTGGTTAGCTTCTTTAGCAGTTATGACACCTGAGCTATTGACAACCATTACAGGTATTCAGTTTTCTCTGTGGAGCAGTATTATTATAGAACTGATATTTATATGGTTGATTATCTGGATTAGCTTTTATCCGGTCAGTGATAGCATTTGGATTTTAAATGGAGCAGCTGTGATTAAGATGATTTTGGCGCTTTTGGTTGGAGGCTTGGGACTTTATGTTGCCTTTACTAAAGGTATGGCTAATGAAATAACCCCGTCTTCTCTGCTTCCAAATTTTGATTTAGATAGCCTGTCTTATATCTCTGTCATTATTTTCAATCTGTTGGGCTTTGAGGTTATTTGTACTTTTGCTGGTGATATGGAAAATCCTAAAAAACAGATTCCTCAGTCTATTATTGTAGCTGGTTTAGTGATTGCAGCGATCTATATTTTCTCTGCCTTTGGTATCGGGGTTGCGATACCAGTGGATAAAATTTCAACCAGCAGCGGTATGATGGATAGTTTCAAACTGCTAGCGGGAACAAGCACAGGTTGGTTTATTATTGCAATGGCTTTCCTATTTTTGCTGACCTTGTTTGGTAATATGATTTCTTGGTCACTAGGAATCAATAATACAGCTTCCTACGCAGCAGAAAACGGAGATATGCCAAAGTTTTTTGCAAGAAGAAGCAAGGATAAAAATATGCCGATAGGTTCCGCAATTGCAAATGGCCTCGTGGCAAGTTTAGTAGTTGTGATTGCTCCGCTTCTGCCAAATCAAGATTTATTCTGGGCATTTTTCTCACTCAATTTGGTCATGTTCCTTCTGTCTTATGTTCCGGTTTTTCCTGCCTTTTACCGTCTAAGAAAGATTGATCCAGATACCACACGGCCTTTTAAAGTGAGTGGGAATACAGGCTTTTTGAAAGTTCTGGTTGTCTTGCCTATGGTTTTAATTATTATTTCCTTGATTTTCACAGCTCTGCCATTGGCATTTGATGCTGAGACATTGGCAGCGAAACTTCCTGTTACTATTGGTTCTCTTATCTTTATTGGTATCGGTGAGCTGATTATTATCGTCAAAAAAATAAAAAATTAGAAATGAGGTAGAAAAATGGCAAAGCGAATTATAGATTCTACTCCTAAGCAAGATGGATTTCGGATGCCAGGAGAATTTGAAGAGCAAAAGCAAATTTGGATGCTATGGCCTTGGCGTAACGATAACTGGCGCTTAGGCGCAAAACCAGCTCAGCAGGCTTTTCTGCAAGTGGCGGAGGCTATTAGTGACTTTGAACCGGTGTCTCTCTGTGTGCCTCCAACTCAGTATGAGAATGCTCTGGCGCGCGTATCAGCCCTAGATACAGATAATATACGTGTTATTGAAATGACCAATGATGATTCTTGGATTCGAGATTGCGGCCCAACTTTTTTAGTCAATGATAAAGGGGAACTTCGTGCAGTGGACTGGGAATTCAATGCATGGGGTGGTCTGGTTGATGGGCTTTATTTCCCTTGGGATCAGGATGCTTTGGTGGCTCGTAAGGTTTGCGAAATAGAAGGAGTAGACTCTTATAAAACGAAGGATTTTGTATTGGAGGGCGGTTCTATCCATGTTGACGGAGAAGGAACGGTCTTGGTTACAGAGATGTGCCTGCTACACCCTAGCCGGAACCCTCACTTGACTAAGGCAGAAATCGAAGAAAATCTCAAATCCTATCTCAACGCTGAGAAAGTGATTTGGGTTAAAGATGGAATTGATCCTTATGAAACAAATGGGCATATTGATGATGTAGCTTGTTTCGTTAGACCAGGAGAAGTGGCTTGTATCTATACAGAAGACGAAAGTCATCCTTTCTACAAAGAAGCTCAGGCAGCTTATCAATTTCTATCTGAACAGGTAGATGCTAAAGGAAGGAAATTAAAAGTTCATAAGCTATGTGTTACTAAAAAACCTTGTTATCTTCAGGCAGCAGACAGCATTGATTATGCAGAAGGCAGCATCCCTCGGGAAGAGGGAGAAATCGCTATTGCTTCTTATCTGAATTTCTTAATTGTTAATGGAGCTATTATTTTACCGCAGTATGGTGATGAAAATGATGCTTTGGCTGTAGAGCAGGTTCAGGCTATGTTCCCTGACAGAAAAATTGTTGGGGTAGAGACCACAGAAATTGCTTATGGTGGTGGCAATATCCACTGTATTACACAGCAGCAGCCAGCGGTAATAGGGTAAGGGTTTATAGAAAACGTATGAGCAAGCACTTAGTAAATAAAACAGAGTTTTCCCATCCCTTTATGAATTGTTTCTGATATTTTGGAGATAAAAAAGGCAGGAAAAAGCTAATACATGAAGTGCTTAGACTGTTTCTTGCGAAACAAAAAGAGGCTGGAGTTTGTGAACTGCACCCCAAAAGTTAGACACAAAAAACCTAACTTTTGGGGTGCAGTACATTTGTCTCCGGCCTCTTTTATGGTGACGGCAAAAATAGTATAATAAAATAAAAAAACAAAGGGTGTCAGTATGAATCAATCTTTGAAAGCGGCAGTCTATGGTTTGGCGGTGGCAGATGCTCTAGGCGTTCCCTACGAATTTTTAAGCAGGGGTAGTTTTGAAGTGGTTGGGATGACAGGCTATGGCAGCCATCAGCAACCGGCTGGGACTTGGTCAGATGATACCAGCCTTGTTTTGGCGACCTGTGATTCTATTAGGGAAAAAGGTAAGATTGACCCTGTCAATATGCAGCAGCGGTTTAAAAATTGGCTCTTTGAGGGAGCTTACACACCAGATGGTTTGACCTTCGATGTAGGAAATGCGACTCGCGAAGCTTTGACAAGAGGACACGGTCTATCTGATGAATATTCCAACGGGAATGGTTCTTTGATGCGGATTCTGCCTCTAGCTTTTACGGCAGCTGGTCCGTCTGATATTGAAGCTGTTTCCAGTATTACTCATGCCCATGCGACTTCCGTAGAGGCCTGCCAGCTTTATGTGGATATTGGTCGTAGGCTCTTAAAAGGCCAGCAACTATCGGAAATACTATCAGACTTAGCGACTAGCACGACCTATGCTCGTTTGCAAACTTTAGCAGAGCTGACATTCGCTCTAGTGGCTATGTGGTGGATACCTTGGAAGCAGCACTGTGGTGTCTGCTGACTAGCACTTCTTATCCGGAAACTATCCTGAAAGCTGTTAATCTAGGCGATGACACTGATACAGTAGCAGCAGTTGCTGGCGGCCTGGCTGGTATCATCTATGGTTTGGAAGGGATTCCTGACAACTGGTTATCCCAGCTGCGCAATAAAGAACTGCTGGAAAGCTGCTTGTTTTAAAGGGATAATCGGAAGACAGGACTGTATTGATTATTTAAAAAGTAAAACAGTAAAAGAGCCTAGATGGCTCTTTTACTTATTCTGTAGTTAATTCTTTCTGGGCTTCCTTGCCTTGGTCCAGCAGGGCTTGGATAATCTTTTGATCACGCAGTTTGACAGAGTTGTTGATGGTCTCTGCAGATTGGATAACAGTGGCTTCTAGCAGAGCGCGTTTTTCTCGTCCTTTATCAATGGCTTCGATAATGCCTTGATTTTGTGCGATGAGGCTTTCTGCCAGCTTAGTGACAGATTCAACAGCGATAGTAGGGCTTTGGGAAATCCGCTCCAGTTGAGGAATGACTTCCTTGCTCGTTTCGGCGAGCATTTGCAGGGCAGCGTTATTCGCATTAGAGATAGCGTCAGCTACCTGACCGGACTTCATCGATTGCTGGAGAATGCCCAACTGGGCGATAGACAGTTTCATAGTTGGAATGGTATTTCGACGGAGCATTCCTAGCTTCTGGCGCATATCAGAGGAAACCTTGACCAGATTACGCATTTGAGGCGTTGTCGCCCAAGCCACATAGAGACGGCTGACATATTCAGTGTGTTGCTGCTCTAGGGTATTGACCACCTCTGTCATTCGGGCTAATTCTTGCGATTTAACTTGATAGTCAACGGTTGTCATATCTAGCTGAGCAACTTCAGCCTGCAGCTTGAGCGCTCGATTGCCAGATTCTTGCTGAGCAGCTTCGATAAAGGAAATAACTCCGACTAGGTTTTCAATCGATTTGGTATTGTCCTCAATCAGCATTTCAGCAGAAACAATATTGCGAGCCAAAACATCTTCTTGTTTGACGACTGTTGCAGCCATGCCGTCCATTTTCTGCTCAATATTTTGTGAATCGAAATAGAATTCTTGGAGAGTGTTTTTGCTCTGTTTGAAGAGCTTTTCCAAGAAATTAGGCTTTTTGTCCAGTTCCGCTACTTGAGCATCCTTGTATTTTGCGACAAAGCCATTGAGTTCCTTGTTGGTATTTTTTAAAAGCTCATCTACCTGGGGAATTTGTAATTTTTTCTGCTCGGCTAAGATACGATTGACAGTACTGTTGACTTCTTCTACAGCAGATTGGCCAAAGTCGAGCAGGGCATTTTGGTCCGACACGAAATTATCCACCAGCTGCGGAGCTTTAGCCGTAATCGCACTCTGTTGCTCAGGAGTCAGCTTTTCTAGAAAAGTTAGCTGGCCATTTTCTTGAGTCGTATTGGCTTCGATGATTTCTGTTGTTTTGTCGCTTTTGCTGATAGCATTGTTAGCAATTTTATCAATGTCAAAATTAAATTCTTGGCTCATAGTTTCTCCTTTGGTTTATATAGCTTAAAGCCCAGTGTCTGTTTGCTTTTCTTTGTCTAAGATGCGCAGGCTAATGTCAAAGTCCCTCAAATCAGCTTCATTTAACTGGCGCAGCGCTTCGTCTAGGTCCAAGTCAAACTGCTCTATAGCTGCTTTGGCCTTGGCTAGCCGCTCCTCTGCATTGTAAAAATCTTTGGGAGAAGCTTTGATTTTGAGGTAGCCTTCTAAAATATCTTCGTAGTGCTCCATCTGGGACTGATGAATGGCAGTCAGTTCTTCCTTATTATTGCTTTCGGATTGAGAGATTTTTTGAAGAATGGCCTCATGGTCAATCTGAATATTGCGAACCGTAGCGACCAATTCTGGGGCTAGCTCTTCTAGACTAGTTTTCTTAGGCTGCGCTTCTTTTCGTTTTTTCTCTCGTTCAATCTTTTTCAGTTGTTCATCAATTTCATCGGTTACGGTACGAATTTTGGTCTGGATTCGCTGGTAGACCGAAGTAGGAATTTCTCCGCGTAAGTCGTTAGCAGCATTTTTGATATAGGTTAGCTGGGGAAGAATTTCTAAGGCTAAATTCTGATAGCTTTCTTGGTCCCCATCTTCTTGGTAGCCTTCCAATTCTTTAATGCGGCGGTCAGCATGACCAATCTCTGATTTTAAATCTTCAATCCGGCCAATGCTGGCTTGTTTAGCTTCAATCCGAACTTTTTTCTGGCTTTGGTGGCGATAGATTCCGTAGCCAATAGCTCCCAGAATAGCTATGGGAATTAGATAACTGGCTACAGCTCCAGAACCAAATACAAATACAAGTATCCAAATCCAGCTAAACCATTCTGGTTGCTGGTTGGAATCATCATTTCTCCTCGACATGGATGTTTCTCTTTCTTCTCAATGTGATATCTCTATTTTAACATAAAAGCTGGTTTTTGAAGGATAAAGATTAAAATGATTTTATATATTCAGACCATTTTTTATATTTGCTTAATTCAGAAAGCCATTTGCTTCCTCTCAATAAAGCAAGCGTTGTTTCTAGAACTTCTCTCAAGTATTCAAACAAAAATCGCAAGGAATACCCTGCGATTCGTGTTTTATCAGTCCATTTCTGGGAAAAGTTTGGCCAGTATTTTAGGTGTGATGCTTTGTCCCGGTCCCTCAGCACAATAGGTGTGCATATACATAGAGGGATTGAAGTTGAGCTCGATGCAGGTACAGTTGGGATTTTCCTTTGTGGAAATAGCAGAGCTGTCAGGGATGATTAGGTCAACGCCACAAGCCCAAGCTCCCATAGCCTTTGCCATGTCCGCAGCAAGTTCCTTATAAGGTGGGTGCATGCTATCTGTGACGTCAATCGAGTCACCGCCAGTAGAAATGTTGGAATTACGCCGTAAGTACACCTTGACTCCATCAGGCAGGATATCATCTGGTCCATAACCTTGCTGGTCCAGCATGAGCAGTTCAATGTCCCCCAGTTCAATGATTTCAAGCGGTGAGCGATGCCCTCGCCCGCGCAGGGGATTGTTATTTTTGATGGCAACTAATTCTCTCACGGTATGCTGACCGTCTCCGACGACATTGGCTGCTACTCGCAAGAGGACTGCTTGGCACTGACCATCTAAGACAAAGAAGCGATACTCCGTTCCAGCGATGAATTCCTCCACCAAGACGGCAGCGTCTTCTGAAAAAGCGATCTCTAAAGCCTTGTGATAAGCTTCCAGACTAGCCGGTTCTTGGAAGATAGAGATGCCCAGTCCGAAGTTGGTTGACTTGGGTTTGACGACAATTTGTCGGTTCTTAATCAAAGGGTAGTAGGCCAGTCCCTCTTCAAGAGAAGAAAATTCTGCTCCAGCCGGAACGGGAAAGTCAGCTGCTGCCAAAATCTTTTTGGTGACTGTTTTATTGGCCATGGCCAGAGGGATGACATAGTTATCCTTGGAGGTCATATTGCCATTCTTGACATACTCCACATGGTGACCATGCCAAAGCTTGAGAAATTGGTCATTTTCATCTAAAATTTCGACATTAAGCCCCTTTTGAATAGCATCAAAGAGCAGCATCTGGGTGGACAGTTCCATATTTTCGTAGCCTTTAAGGGCATAAGGAGCAGTCCAAGCGTAATGGTGATATTCCTCTGCTTTTTCTAGTCCCAAGGCCATTAAGGAATCCTGCTGAATATGAGATAGGAGTTGACCAGATAGGGTTAGCTGAGGATTTAGTAGTACCTCCTTAAGCTCTTGAAGCAAGGTTTGGTAGTAAGTTGGCAGTTCAAAATGCTGGATGAGCTCTTCCATGGCTTGGAGAAGGGCTGAGCTGTCTGCCTCATCGGGCAGGGCAGTCAGCGGGTGGCTACAAGCAATTTTTTGGTTCAAGTCGTGGGCAGCTTTTAATGCCATATCCACATTTTCTACATCATCTAGCCAGAGCAGGCTCAGTAAAAAGAGATGGACGGTATCTAAGGTCTCTTGGCTAATGCCTAAATGGTCAAAAGGATTGAGGTCAAAGCAGCGGAATTCCAGATAAGT